>CAZUST010000055.1:0-1567 GCA_964623335.1 uncultured Candidatus Saccharibacteria bacterium | reverse complement strand
GCGTGCTGCCCGTCCAGCAGGTCCGCGTTCAGATTGGTATTGACTGTGGTCGAAGTCACCGCGAAGGGTGCCGTGCCCGTGGCCAAGGTTGAGGTTAATTGGCCGTTCATTGCCAAAGTGGTGATACCGCTGATCGCGCCGGCACCCGTAATATCCCAGTCATTGGAATTGATGGCGATATCGTCGCCGCCGTCGCCCAATGCCGCTTGGCCGTTGGCGGTCAACGCCCCGTTCGCCGTCAATCCGCCCGTCGCGGTGATTAATCCCGAAATGGTCGGCGTTGCCGTCCACGCGGTGGGCGAAATCGTCAAGCCGGAACCGGCGATCGTGGTATCATATGAAGCATTGCCGAAAGTCACCGCCGCGCCGTTTCCCTGAAATGTTGGAGAAGAAATAGTTGAATTTGTAGAAGATCCGCGGGAAGCCACATCAGCTAAAGTACTAACTTCCGTTGTATATAACCTGATCTTTCCACCTTTATATTCGTAAATCGGATGAGTTGTTACCAGTCTAAACGCATTTGTCGTATTGTAAGTATGCCCCAAAAGAATATATATATAACCGTCTTCCGTCGTCGGTAATGTTTGCGTTAAAAACGCTTGATTGTCCGGATTGGTTGAAGTTCCCGCCCCCGCTAATTGGAAATGGCCGTTGGTAGTAATTGTTCCCTTAAGATAAATGGGCGTATAAGCGGTCCAGCCAGAATCCCGATTCGCGGTGTAATGCAAATTAGATGATGTTACCCCTTCATACCAATAATTGGCAGAAGTTCCGCCGGCGGCAATGTTTGTAGTCGTCCCGTAATACAAAATCGGGGAATTTAATAAAAATTCAACATCCGAAACCGTTTTTGTCGTTGCGACTCCTTCCTCCAGCGTCAAAGGATAAATTTTACCGTCGGCCGCACCAAACATTACCAGCTTATAATCATAAATCGGTACTGTTCCGGCTTGAAGAGTGGAATTCCATCTCACAGTGTAAGATTCGGTTCCATCGGCATAAAAAGGTTCCACGAACCAGCACCCGCCGTTTTTTGTTGAAGAATAAGTCAAATTAATTACCGATAACGCGGGATAATGAGTGGTAAGTTTGGTCGAACCGTAATAGTAAACAGTTTTAGCTCCCAAATTATTAATGTTCAATGTTGTTGTCGTTGCTCCGGCAACAGGAATATAATATCGAACGGTTAAACCATCATAATACGAAGTAATTTTAGCATTAGCACCTTCCCATGTTCCCGCTACCGTCCCTGTTCCCTCCACGTAATATGTGCCATTGACCGCCTCAGCAAAATTCAAAGCGTGCTGCCCGTCCAGCAGGTCCGCGTTCAGATTGGTATTGACTGTGGTCGAAGTCACCGCGAAGGGTGCCGTGCCCGTGGCCAAGGTTGAGGTTAATTGGCCGTTCATTGCCAAAGTGGTGATACCGCTGATCGCGCCGGCACCCGTAATATCCCAGTCATTGGAATTGATGGCGATATCGTCGCCGCCGTCGCCCAATGCCGCTTGGCCGTTGGCGGTCAACGCCCCGTTCGCCGTCAATCCGCCCGTCGCGGTGATTAATCCCG
>CAZUST010000054.1:0-1802 GCA_964623335.1 uncultured Candidatus Saccharibacteria bacterium | reverse complement strand
CCGGTTGTGGCTTGACGCCTTGTGCTTTCGGCGTAATAATTTCCTTTAGAAGGAAATTTTGACATGGATATGCTCCAAAGTTTAATCGACACGCTCCCCGACCAAGTCTCCCAGGCGGTAACGGCATATTGGGATCTACGCGGGCAACAAATCGAGAAACAAAAATCGCGCGGTAAAAGCGATCAAGGAGCCAGAAGTGCAACAACTGGCGGATCCCAAATGAATGGCTTTATCCAGCTTTTTACTTATTTGTTAACAGCCTCCGGAATTGAAACAAAATACATATACCACCAAACGGCCTTGGAATTGCCGGGATATTTTCGCCCTACAAAAAAATGGGATTTATTGGTTGTTAAAGACGGAAAATTATTACTTGCTCTAGAGGCGAAGTCACAGGTTGGCCCTTCATTTGGAAATAATTTCAATAATCGCGCCGAAGAGGCTCTGGGAAGCGCCCTGGATCTATGGACTGCCTATCGAGAAGGGGCGTTCCATAACAATTCGCAGCCCCCTTTCTTAGGATACTTTTTCATGCTTGAAGATTGTGACAAAGCGAAAATGCCCTTAAACACCCAGGAGCCCCATTTCAAAGTGTTTCCAGAATTTGCACATACTTCTTACGAACAACGATATGAAATTCTTTGTCGCAAGCTTATCAGAGAAAGACATTACACGGCAGCAGCATTTATAACTTCCGATCGAACCAATGGCGTTTTCGGTAAATATAACGAGCCAGCCAATGATCTTAACGTAACGAATTTTGTCAGGTCATTTATTGCCCATGTAATAGCGTGGAGACAGTAAAATGCCTGAAAGAATTTTTGTTCAGCGTTTAATACAAGCCGATGCGCGAAAATTAAGTTTTATACCTGACGCTTCCATTCATCTGGTTATTACATCGCCCCCTTACTGGACATTAAAAAAATACAACGAAAACCCTGCTCAATTGGGTCATGTTCAAGATTACGAAGAATTTATTGGGGAGCTTTCCAAAGTATGGCGAGAAGCTTTTAGGGTACTGGTACCCGGTGGGCGTCTGGTGTGTGTTGTGGGCGATGTGTGTCTTTCCAGGCGCGAATATGGCAGACATGTGGTCATGCCTTTGCATTCTGATATCTGCGTTGAATGCCGTAAAATAGGTTTTGATAATTTAAATCCAATCATCTGGCATAAAATATCGAATGCGAACTACGAAGTTAACAATGGCACCAAGTTTTTGGGGAAACCTTATGAACCTAATGCCATTATTAAAAATGACATTGAGTTTATTTTAATGCAAAGAAAACCCGGCGGGTATCGCAAACCGACGGAAGAACAAAGGGCTCTTAGCAAAATTGATAAAGCGGACTATAACATTTGGTTCAGGCAGTTCTGGGATATTCCTGGCGCATCGACGCGAGATCACCCCGCCCCCTTTCCGCTTGAACTGGCTACTCGCCTTATTCGAATGTTTTCTTTTTATGGCGACACAGTACTAGACCCATTTTGTGGTACCGGCACAACAATGATGGCGGCTATAAAAACAAATAGAAATAGTATCGGGATAGAAATAGATCCCAGTTATTGCCGATATGCTGCCCTGCGCTTAAAACAGGAAAACAACAATCTCTTCACCCAAAGCTCTTTAACTTTTCAGCGATGGATAACAGAAAATGATGGAAATGGAATCATTCGAGACGAAGAAGCATTGTACGGTTAATGTGGGAGGCAGGACATGGAACCCCAAACCAGACACCTGGTAGCAATTGTCGGCGCCGGGCCGGCCGGGCTGTTTGCCGCCCGTGAACTGGCCAGCCAGGGCG
>CAZUST010000053.1:0-1857 GCA_964623335.1 uncultured Candidatus Saccharibacteria bacterium | reverse complement strand
CAGTAAGTTTGGCGAGGTGAAACCTAGACAAACTGAAACCGGGCAGTTTGGGCGAGGTTTCACCTCGCCCAAACTTGGGCGCGACCAAGTTTGGATTGGGAGGTGGGAAGGATGATGGAAGGAGTTGGGAAAACAAAAATCCGGGATTAACCGGAAGTTTTGCTTCTTTTGAAAAGCTTTAGTCAATTGACGAAGGTCAGACTTTTAAATCGGAGTACTTAACCAAGGTTCTTAATGTTGCTTGGACGGTGGGATTGTCGGTATTCAAAAATTTAATGTTCTTAAATTCCTGCGCCAATTTAGTAACCACTTCATCGGCCCAGGAAGGCGTCATTACTTTAACTCCGGCAAAGTCGATTTCAATTGTTTCGTTACGATCCGCCCCTTTCGTCAGATAAGCCTGCATCGCCAAAAAAGCTTCCCGGCCGGCCGGCCGCGAAATAAGCATTTCGCCAAATTTTTTAAGCTCGATTTTCATAATTATATTTTTATAATTACCAAACAACCGTTTATTTTATTATCCGCGGGCCCAACATTGAAACTATTATTTAATTCGGCTTTGGCATCGCCGGAAATAAAAGTTAAATGGTTTTTTCCGATCTTTACGCTTTCACGCACAAATTTTAATCCGTTACCTCGCGCTTCCGGCGCGCGGCCGGATATTTTTTCGAAAAAAGCGACTTTCAGAGCTTCCGACTCGCCAGTAATTTCCGGTCTTACCCTCATCAAAGTTTTCATAACTCCCCGGCCCCGGTCCGCCAAAATAATTTCCGCCCCGCTGTTAATCTTATATCCAAAAAATATCCCCGCCATATCCGGCCAATTGCCGATATTGTGGTCAAAAGAATTATTGCCAATCTCTCCCGCGATCGCTCCCGCCATGTAGGCATCCCCCTCGCTTAACTTCCCCACGGTGATCATCTCTGTAATCATATTGTCGATCCTTGCCTGAAAAATGTCGCGCGTCGGACAATAATATTTTTCGGGAAGATTTACCGGGCTATCGTTCAAAACCCACTCCATCGCTAATTTTTTAATATCGTCATTCATATTCGAATATATACGGATTATAAACAAATTATAGGCGATTGCCAACCCAACCCAAACGTTCCCGGAGGCCTTGGCGCGACCGCGGGCAAATGACACTCTCTCCGGGTTCCGGCTTCGCCTCCACCCGGGATTTCCCTTGGTCCTTCCAGTAAGTTTGGCGAGGTGAAACCTAGACAAACTGAAACCGGGCAGTTTGGGCGAGGTTTCACCTCGCCCAAACTTGGGCGCGACCAAGTTTGGATTGGGAGGTGGGAAGGATGATGGAAGGAGTTGGGAAAACAAAACTCGCCCGGGCGGGGCGAGTTTTTGCGATCTTTGAAAATCCTTCCGAAATCAAATATCTTGCGAAAACTATCTCGCAGGTTAGCGAGTGACGCAGATTTTTTTCGGATTTGGCTCAATTGCCGTTTCATCTTTTGACTTCGGCGCGCAAACCGTAATCCGGCCGTTGGCATCTTGCGCGACAGTATATTCGGTATTATACCCTCCCGAACAAGCGGCATCGGCGCAAGCTTTTCCGCCAACCGGATCCACCGGCAATTCGGAAATATAAGTCGGCACAAGACACGGCCTCAAATCCACTTTATCATTGCTAATAATCTGCGCTGTTGATGTCGCCGTTGGCAAGTCAATCGTGCATGTTGCATCCTCCGAAGTCCTGAACAAACCCTTGTTGTCCGCAATCCTTTGACCAATAGCATTCAAAATCGTATTTACATTACTAGAACGTTGCGTGTTGCGGCCTTGGGCGAATTGGCGGGCCGGATTGATGGCGACGATCACGATCGCGGCCAACAAAGCGATCAT
>CAZUST010000052.1:0-1988 GCA_964623335.1 uncultured Candidatus Saccharibacteria bacterium | reverse complement strand
GGAATCAAACTATCGGGCGCCTTGGGCGCGCGGCAGTTTATTTACCCGCCGGAATGCTTTAAAGCTCATCGGTTCGAGCATGAATCGCCCGACAGTCGGTTTCGGGACAGTTTATTCAACCGTTACCGATTTTGCCAGATTGCGCGGTTTGTCGATATCGCAGCCGCGCGCCAGCGCCACATAATAAGCAAATAACTGCATTGTAATCGCGGAAAGAATCGGCGTGAGCATTTCCAAAGTTTTCGGGATATAAATCACGTCATTAGCGATATCGCGGATTTCTTCATTGCCTTCGGTAGCCACCGCCAATATCCGCGCCCCGCGAGCTTTCAATTCCATAATATTGGAAATATTTTTTTCATAAACCGAATCGCTGGGACAAATCACTATCACCGGATAATCATTCTCTATCAACGCGATCATCCCGTGTTTCAACTCTCCCGACGCCACTCCTTCGGCGTGAACATAGGCCAGTTCTTTCAATTTCAAGGCGCCTTCCATGGCAATGGGAAAATTATATTTGCGGCCCATAAAAAAGAAACTGGGATAATTTTTGTAGGTTTGAGCGATTTTTTTTAAATTAGCGCAGTTTTCAATCGTTTTTTGAGCCAATTCCGGAATCCTTGCCAGCTCATTAGCGATTCTTCGCCCCATCACCAGCGCCATTTCTCTTTGGCGGCCCAAATATAACGTAATCAACGCCAAAACCGCTAATTGGGAAGTGAACGCTTTTGACGACGCCACGCCTATTTCCGGACCGGCATGATTATAAACGCCCGCATCGGTTTCCCGCGCCTGGGTTGATTCCACGGCATTGGTAATGCCGATAGTTAAGATTCCTTTTGATTTGGCTTCGCGAATCGCCGCCAAAGTGTCGGCCGTTTCGCCGGATTGGGAAATCGCCAGCACTGCCGAGTTTTTTTCCAAAATATTTTTGCGATAACGAAATTCCGAGGCCGCGTCCACATCGGTCGGCACGCCGGCGTATTCTTCCAACATCAGCTCCGCGACCAACCCCGCGTGACGCGCCGTGCCGCAGGCGACGATGTGCAATTTTTCAATATCGCGCAGGCGATCTTCCACCAGCATCAGGCCGCCCAATTTGGCATTCCCGTCGTCGGGCAACAACCGGCCGCGCAACGAATTGCGCAGGCTTTCGGGCTGTTCCATGATTTCTTTGAGCATAAAATGCGGATAGTCGCCTTTTTCCACGTCTTTTAGATCCCATTCAATCTCTTGCGGTTCGCGCTGGGCATAGATTGAATAACCCTCGGGAGTGAGCGTGGCAATTTCGCCCTCGTTGAGATAAACCACTTTTTTGGTATTGGCCACTACCGCCGCCGGATCCGACGCCACCAAAAATTCGTCCTCGCCGATGCCGATTAACAGCGGGCTCCCCGAACGGGCGGCGACGATTTTGTCGGGATCGTCCTTGGAAAGCACCACAATGCCGTAAGTGCCGCGCACTCTTGCCACGGCTTTTTTCACCGCCCGCTCCAAATTGCCGTCAAAATATTTTTCAATCAAGTGCGCCAGCACTTCGGTGTCGGTTTGGGAAATGAAAGTGTGGCCTTCGGCCTCCAATTCTTTTTTGAGGTCTTTGTAATTTTCAATGATGCCGTTATGCACCACCGAGATCGCGCCCTGGCAGTCCAAATGCGGATGAGCGTTAACCTCGGTCACCCCCCCGTGCGTGGCCCAGCGGGTGTGCGCGTGGCCCACATTGCCCGCCGCGCTCACCTTGGCCAAATCCCCGTCCGCGCCCGAGATCTTGCCCACTTTCTTAAACGAGGAAAAGTTTTTATCCCGGCCTTGGATGCAAAAACCGAAACTGTCATAGCCGCGGTATTCCATGCGCTTGAGCCCGGAAATCAAAACCGGAAACGCCTCCCCTTTGCCAATGTAGCCGATGATGCCGCACATAAATCTTTGAATAATTTTCAATTCCCAATTTTCAATTTTCAAAAAATTTTCAATGATTCAATATT
>CAZUST010000051.1:0-2015 GCA_964623335.1 uncultured Candidatus Saccharibacteria bacterium | reverse complement strand
CTCTCCCGGCCGAAGGCGAGATTTGGGCGCGATTTGTGAACCCGGCCACGATCCCGGAGATCCCCACTGGCGATCCCAACCGCGTTACTTTTGGCTATGAATTTGTCCTGCACAATGGATTGCGGCTGAATGAATATTGGGACATCTCAAACACCAATCTCACGTTAAAAAAATTGATCACCCCGCAAGCGTTGCAGAAAATGGAGATCGGCGGCGCGGAATATACGAGGGGGCAAGAAAGTGAACAACAAATTGTGGATCACGCGGACTATATCATCTATTACTATATTCAACACCAGGCCGCTTTTAACGCGGTGGCGGCAAAAAACTTCGCGGGATATCCCGATTTGACCCAATATCACTCGCTGGCCGAACTGCAGGCCAATCCCAAATGGGAAAAGTGGGAAGCGAGTTTGGCTTCCACGGACCTCAAAGTCAATCCCCTGGCGGGAATGACTAAAGCCATTGCTTTAAAGATTGAAGAGCAATTCCTGGCTAACATCACGGATGCCAACGGCGACTTTGATTGGGACAAGTTTCACGCCTGGCAAACTGATTTAAAAACCAATCCCGAGGGCCAATCGGTTGTTTTGTTTGGCACGTACGAGGCGCCGGACGGCTCATACAAACAGGGTTTTCATGAATTTAACTGGGCGCGCCAAAACCAAATCACCATTATCACCACTGACAACGCCGACCTTAATCCCGGCACTCAATATCTGCAAGAACCAAAATTTGGGACCGCCTTCACAAAAGACGGAATAGTTTTGTTCTTTAGTAATTATTACAAAATTGCTCATGATACATTAAGAGAGATACAAAAAACAACCACCACGGAAGAGCTTCGTGGATATTACGGTTTGGCTATGGTGTTTATTGAGGGACATATATCTATTGCACAAGACAATCCATATTCCCGTTTTTTCTTGGAAAACTATGAGCAAAGCAGTAAAGATCCAGAATACAAGCATGCCAAAGCCTTTTATCTCTTAAGAGATTTTCTGCTCTACAATCTAGGAAATAATAATGATGATGACTTTTCTAGAATACAAATCAAAAAAAATTACCCCTCATTATGGATTCCTGTAAATTCGCCGGAAGACATTAGAATGATCTCTAGAAAAACCAATCACTGGCCCATCAGTTTCACGCCTTCTTCAAAATAAATGATTTTGCTTGAAAAAAATCCGCTGTTTGTTTAAACTTAAAACTGATGGCGCGAAAACAAATCAGTTTTAAGTTCAAGTTGCTTTTCATCTCTCTCGTTTGCTTCTTTTTGGGGCTGTTTTTGGTTTTGCTCGCTTCTTTCGTGGTTAAAAAATTTCTGCCCGCGGTCCACCCCCCTCTGGGCAATGCCTCAGAAAAACTGGTCAATCCCATAAAAAGGCTGTTGGGAAAAAATCCTCATTTGCCAATTTCCATCCAAAATCGCGCTCTGCTGGCGCCCAAACCCGTCTCAATCAAAGTTAACCCCAAACCCCTGGAGGATGTCATTGCTTCGTTTCATTTAATGTCTTCCTCTCACCTCTTGCTGTTTTCTAACCAAAAACTCACGCGAAATTTATCTTCTCTTGCTTTTGAAATCACGGATCTGCCCCAGAAACGGTTGGCTGTTTGGAGCGCCAACCAAAAGTTAATCGCTTTTGACCAGGTTTTTGACGAAAAAACCAACTCAGTGAAACTCCTGGTCTATCTTAATCCTGATTACCTGGCAACGCTTAACCTTCAAACCCAGGAAAACCTGATTAACCGGGAAATTTACCGCGGGCTGTTTTTTATGACCAATTGGGAGAACTTCCAGGAAAGCGGTCAAGTTTTTGAGCCAAAAACCATCCCGGATTTAAAATTCATTGAATTGTCCAAACCGGTTTCACTGTTCCAGAAAATTTTCGGCAATTTTGAAGCGGAAGCCTATTGCCAGACCGGCCCGGAATGCGGCTGGAACCGCAAAGATTGCACCTGCGACAAAGATGGGAGTGCTTGTATTTTTCAAGACCAATCGTGTGGCTACACTA
>CAZUST010000050.1:0-2376 GCA_964623335.1 uncultured Candidatus Saccharibacteria bacterium | reverse complement strand
TCAACCGGCACTGCGCCTGACCGCCGGCAACCGTTGCCCAATTTTAACCCCGGTAGCGAGCTTTTGCCGGCCAATCAACCGGCGCTGTGCCTTTCCACCGCGATGCAACCAGCCCGGCTCACGGTTGCGCCGGAACACCCCCGCGAACTCCGCCGCTTCTCCCCACCGGCGCAACGGTGAGCCGGTAGCCCACGCCCACTCCAAAACCGGCCCGCTTCCGCTCCCAGCATCTACGGCAGCAACCTAACGCCGCCCATCACACGATTGCGGGTCAGCAAAGTCACTTTCGATGCCAAAACCGACACCACAGGCGCAATCAATTTCTAAAAAGCGAAGGGTAGCAATTCGTGTGCATGGGCATTGTTAGCCCGTTTTTTCGCCACCGACTCTGTTTCTTACCCACAAATCATACGGTATTGTCACTATTGCTTTGAGCATGCGGAAAATAACCATAACTGCACCAAAAACCACCCCTAAAGCCAAAGCACACACAATAGCCGTAATTATGGTAAAAACAAACCAAACGAATAACCCCAATAACAAACTAAAGCTTCCAGCACTGTATAAACTAAAACCCCAAAAAGCCCCTCCGATGAGCCATGCAATACCATTTCCCGTGGTTGCTCCCGCCGAAAAAGCTGTAAAAATATCTTGAAATAAATATCGAACAGCATTAATGAACCAACTCTTTAAACTCGAAAAATCCTCTTGAAGCAAATCTCTGGTTGGTTTACGTGGCCCTTTATTTGATACGAAGATCGGCGTTATGGTATTTGGGGATGGTTGTTTTGAAATTGAAATTATGTCCTCTCTTTTGAGTCCAGTTAAATTTTTTATACCATTTATGAAATAAAGAAATGCTAATCCCATAATACCTAACATTGGAACTGCGATTGCTGGATAGCTAATCACAATCATTCGTCCGAACTCTTCGTTGAATTTAGCAGTTCCAGGTTGGTTTACAATCATAAATTTAGCTACAACATAATTTAGAATGGCTGACACAAAAAACGCAAAAGAAAAAAGAATCGTGGTTTTTTGTACCAAGTAATCAAAAGCCTCAGTTGTCTCTCGCTCATTTAATGCTTTCAAGACTTTTTCACCATCAATATTATTTTTTAATAATTTTTCAAGAAGTGGAAACTGGGTTCTTGATGACAGAATAATCCCTATACCAATTATTGCAGGTACAGCGGCTTCTTTTATAGCAACCCATTCAGATGACAGTGCAAAAACCCCAATGGCTGCTGTTAACAGCCCCCCCATAATTGCGATAACTGAAAAGAAATTTATATTCTTTTGCTTTTGTTTATAAAAGCTGTATAACCCTGAAACAACGGGAAAGGATAAAGCAAGGAGGAATCCATTTAAGGGTCCCAGATATCTTTCATCACTCAATTGAGTCAAAATTATTACTGGGATAAAAACGTTTATAACAAAAGCAAGATAATAATCACTCCATGTTCCTCGATTCAATTTTTAATCCTCTCCATTAGCTCTCATTTTTTGGGGTGACTGTACAATCAATGCTGTTGCTATTTCTGCCTTGGTTTTCTCTTTCAAGGAAGGGGTTTCATTTCCTTCTGGCAAAGTATCTATTATCTGCATCGCCATGCCTATTGAATTCATGTATTCAAGCGTTTCAAAATGTTGACTCGTTTCTCGTAAAGTAGATTTATACATATAGAGAAAAGTAGCTCCAATAAATTCCGTCACGACTCCCGCAAGAGTTGCAATGGTAGCAACCTCAATTTCTGCGTCGTATTGCAAAACTAATCCAATACCCCAAATAATTATTGCAAATCCAATAACCATTACAACAATACTTAACCAGAAAATTGCTTGTACTTGAAAATGATTACGCTGAAATTCTCCGTCAAGTCTTGCGCTTGCCTCATCCCAAGTAAGTTTTGATTTTCCCGGCTCTTGTTCTGCTTTCTTTTTTGCCTCCTCGATTTTTTCTTCTATTTTTGGATTTTGCAAAAGATTTTGAAGTCTTGGAATAATCCCTGGTACTACTGACATTAATATAAGAATAATTGCAATTAATACAGTTTCATCACCTTGGAACATATAACTTTCTCCATATTCATTGAATTCATAAAGATACGGGCTAACGCCCGGCCAATAACGCGATTGGCAAGGTGAGCAACGAATGCCGCAATTCTGAAAACTCCGCAGGCCCGGCCAATTCAACAAAAACGCCGCTTGCCAATTCGCGTTAATTGGCTTGTTAGGTTGCCTTGCGCCGCCAACTGATGTTAGTTGCCTGCCGCCACCGATGCCCTGCGGCGTGACCAAACCGCCAACTCGATTGTTGGTTTTGATAGAATGCCTGCCGATGGCCCGCCACCGACCGGCGCTTGATTCAACCGG
>CAZUST010000049.1:0-2563 GCA_964623335.1 uncultured Candidatus Saccharibacteria bacterium | reverse complement strand
CCTCATTCGGCTCGCGCGAAATCTGAAAATTTCGTCGCGTAAATATTTACGCAGTGGGTCTAATAAATTCAATTAAGCGAATATTTGAAATATCTAAACGGTTGGCTTCATTAACCGGAAGGCCATTCACGCTTGACGGCCATATGGTTGGCAGCACTTGCAATAATAAATTAAAAGAAGTGATTATTGGCAGTTCGGATTCAGACCTGCAACCGGCAATCATTGAACTAAAAAACCATGGAGTCCAAAGAATTTATCTTGGATTTGAAAATATGCCGAATAAAGGACTGACATTTACGACCAACAGAACCATTCTCATCAGAAATTCCGAGGTTTTGGAATTTTTGCCAAAGACACTGTTTTAGGTTGGCAGATTATAAACAGGCTCGGAGATTGTTTGCTGTGGCGATACCCCCGCCCACTGTGGCGCCCATTTTTAAAGCCGCTTTAATGGCGGCTTTTGGTTTGGGGCAAAAATGTTATATTTAAATTATATTCAAATATAATTCAAACATAACATAATCGGACATAATAAAATTAATTACAATTTTATGGATCGGAAAACTTCAGAGAAAAATTTGCGCCAGCTGACGCGCTTGGGCAAAGTGACTTTGGCGGTCACCTTGCCGCGCGAATTGATTTTGGAATTGGGATGGAAAGAAAATCAAAAAGTAACGGTTAAGCGCCAGGGCAAAAAGATTATCGTTGAAGATTGGCCGGGAAAAAATCAGGATTAATGTTTTTTTATGAAAAAAAGCGGCTTTAAGCATTGATAGGCGCAGGCTACCGCGAGGAGAATTGATTGAGATTGTTGCGAAGAGTGTTGCGAAGGTGTGAGCTTCAAGCCGTTTGTGGAGCCGTTAATTAATGGCAATATAAAAGTGGATTGGGTTTTCCATTATCGCCAGCAGGGAGCGGAAACAAATTTTGAGGCGGAGCAACGATTCAGCGAGGTGGTGTTAAGAAAGAAAAATTAGTTTTTATCTGCGTGGCCTGCATAAAATCAAGCGTTAGCAATTATTTAAATCGGAGTTTTATTGTTTATCGGGTGAAACAGGCGCGAACATCGCTTGCCAGACGACCCTGCTATAATTTGAAGCTAAATTTCCAATACCCTCTAGGGGGAATTCGAACCGATAGATATTATCGGTTATTTTGAGGTTTTCAGACATAGGTTTTCAGATATAGCTTGACATCATAACTGTTTATGATTTAATTAAAGGCGGAATGGCAATTTGGGTAGTTTTTAGTCCAAAATGCCTTTTACAACTCAAAAAGGTGATAGGAAATGAATAAAGATTTGGCAATGGCGTTCGGGCTATTAATTCTGGGACTGGTTGTAGTTTTTTCCTTGGGGTGTATCGGCCCTCAGGAAGGCGTGGATGAGCAAAAAACCGTTACGCTAAGGATCACTGGATCAACAACGGCGTTACCTTTTGTGGCGCAGGCCGCGGAAGAATTCAACGCGCTGGGAAAGGATGTGCAAGTTTCTGTGTCCGGTGGCGGCTCCGGCGCTGGAATAAAAGATCTTGGGGAAGGTCGGTCATCGATGGCAATGATTTCTCGGGAAGTTACTGAAGACGAGAGAAAATCTTATGATACGGCTGGAAAAAAACTTACCGAAATTATGATTGGTTACGATGCGATCATTCTTGCGGTGAGTCCTGAGGTCTATGACGGCGGGATTAAGGCGGTTACTCGCGAGCAGGTGAGGGCGATATATGCCGGAAACATCACCAACTGGAAAGAAATTGGCGGATCCGACAAGGAGATATACGTTATCGGTCGCAAGGCTGGTTCGGGGACAAGGGACACATTCAATGAATTGGTGATGGGCAATAAAGGAGCCGAAACACCGGGGGTGCAAACCGAGGCTGAGGGTAATGCTGAGGTTAAGACCGCGATCGTGGGCAGTGATACGGCCATAGGCTATATAGGTATTAGCTATGTCGGTAATGACGTTCGGGCGCTTAAGCTAGATGGGGTTGACGCAAGCGTTGAGACGATTAAGACTGGGAATTACGGACTTGCCCGGAAGCTTTACCTAGTGACACTCGGGGAGCCTTCGCCGCAACAAAAGGAATTCCTTGATTTCGTCACCGGGGCGGAAGGTCAGATAATTGCCGAGGAGAATGGGTTTGTGCCATTATGAAGGAGATAATATCTCCTTTTTATTTACCCGCCAGAATACCTCGGGGCTTTGCCCCGGGGATGAATGGCGGGGAATCAAACTTTTCCGATCGCGGAGCGTTTAGCGAAGCGTCGGAATACCTCGAGGCTCTGCCTCGGGGTAGTTTATTGTTTATCGGGTGAAACAGGCGCGAACATCGCTTGCCAGACGACACCATTCGTTGTTTCACTTCTCAGGATATTCGACCTGCTTAAATTTGAAGCTAAAATTAAATTACCCCTCTGCGGGAAACCCGAACTAATTAATATTTGCCGGGCGCTTTTTAATCTGGCGATTGTCGGGGGCCGAGTAATTTAGTCTCTTGACAATATTTTTTAGATTGATATGATTATATCATATTATAATATCATATTAAATTAAAAATTTATGGCT
>CAZUST010000048.1:0-2717 GCA_964623335.1 uncultured Candidatus Saccharibacteria bacterium | reverse complement strand
ACTAAATCATGTATATATGCTTCATGCAAAATAAAATCAGCATTATTAATATATATGTGGCAATAAGTGCCAATGATTACTTTTATCTTTTTCATTGAAAATGTTCGTATGCCCCTATTGCATATACGGTAAAAATTGATAGTACTATTTGTTCCATCTATCTCTATTTTGTAGCACCACTTATTTGATAATATATACACTAGAACGACGTGTGGCAAAAAAATAGCAAGCCCACCTTTCAATAATCTCAGCAAAAAAATTGCGTCTTCTCCGAAAAAAAACGCAAACATCTCACAAAAAGCTAAAATTATAATCGTATCTAACAGTGGATGGTTTACAATAAAAATACCAAGCTTAGATTTCGCGCCAACTGTAGTTACCATAGCAATGTCAATCACCCTTCACTCTCATTGGCGAAAGCGCTGCACGTAAGCGCGGATCAGCTGTTGGGGATAAAAACGGTCAAGAAAAACGGCAGCGGATCGAAGGGCAAGAAGAAGCGGCTCTTTGAAGAAGCGTCAGGCCTGCCGAGGAACCAGCAGGATAAAATCGCGGAGTTCGTTTCCGCGTTCGTCAATCAGTATCGGCAAACACACGCACGATAAAAGATGACAGCGGTTAAAAAAAAAGAGCCTTCCTTTTGTGTTCAAGTGGCGCGACCACGATTTGAGTTGTTCCGCAGCAAAACAAAAAACCCCGCAAGCGCCACGACAAAAACTAAAGAAAGTATTATAGATATCGGTCGAGCGTTATTTCGCATGTCTTGAAGCTGTTGTTGATATTTTACTTCTCGATCTCTCATTTCAACCGTCTTGTCATCAGGGAGATACATAGTCTCCGCATTGTTGTCGTTAAGATATGAAATACTCTGACCGGTTCGTAAATAGTATTTTTTAGCGAAAGAAAACCGTTTTGCTGGCATAACGGCAGAATCCATGCCCTGATCTTTTAAAGCAGTAATCGGCGCGTTTGTTGGCTCAGGCAATAAATAGTAACGAGCAATTGGATACAAGACAGAAAAGATAACAAAAGTTGTGCCGATGATCACGAATACCGCGGGTTTCTCCAACATCCGCGTGCCTTCTACTTTTTTTAAATAAGCATAGATGCTGAAGAAGAAAAGAAAAATCATCAGACAACGTATCACGATATAATTAATAAGATAAATTTGGGAAGACTGGTTTGCGACATACTCGCCGAAGAGTGAAAAAACGCCGAGCAAGGCGAAAACCAACACTAAGATTTTTTTGTAAGTTTTATAATTCATTTATCACTCCTACGCTATCAGAGAAGATCATAATAATGTTCATTCGCATTTTTTAAACTTATACAAAGATTTTTCAATAAGCTTCGAGTAGATATCCACGCCTGCTTCAGTAACCAATCGGTTAATTTCAAAAATATACGTTTCGTTCCTGTCGTATGCTCGCTGCCACAAATTATCTAATTCTATCATCCTCTTTGGATCATTCATAGAATGTAACATTTCATCTTGAATCCGGTTCATTAGTTCTGCGTTTGCGTTTTGTGCATCAATCAGCATATTATATCGATTAATATTGTCATAAATCTTTCTAGCATCACTACCCCATTCCAAGCCTATTTTGCCAGCTCCATAATACGCCAGTAGATCAACAACGATCGGGATCCATGCTACTTTACCTTGTGGATCGATATACCTTGTCGGATTATTTTTGACGAAGGCGTAGGGGTTAATACCGCCTCTTAAGCCAATTCTGTCAGCCTCGTTGTACCTTCCGATGGTCGTGTTGAGGTTCCTGGAGTAATTGCAGAGCAGGCCTGTTTCAGTATCGGCGTACTGTCCTATACCGCGCAGGTTATTCGTGATCGTGCTGACGGTAACTGTCGCCTCTCCGAAGGGTTTGTAGTCCGCAGCCCAGACAACCGTGCCGGAAGCATCCGTCATCTTCTGCGGTGTCCCTAAATGATCGTTGTGATAATAGTACGTGTTCGTCCCCACTATCTTCGAGATCGGCTGACTGTTTAAGTATACATATTCCGCTGTCGTTGTTCCAGTAGAATCTGATTCAGCTATAATCTGCCCACCTTGGCTGTAATGAAAGATCGTGCTTACGCTGTTTACCGTCTTCTTTACCCTCTGACCATTGCCGTTATAGGTATAATATGCCGTTGTTCCGCCATTGTTCGCCTGGATCAGTCTCTGGTTCTGGTTGTAAATAAACTGCTTCGACCCCTCTGCTGTGGTGTTCCCATTATTATCATACGTGTACGAGTTGCCGTTGGCTGTGGCTAGTCTGTTGGTGCTTGAGGTGTAGGTGTAATTGTTTGAGTTTTCAGTTAATCTGTTCCCTACCCCGTCATATGTCCAACTGAGAGTTCCCCAGATACCGGTTGATACGGCTGTTGACAGTCTGTCGAGGTTGTCATAAGTAAAAGTCTTGTTCTTGGTAGTATCTAACGTGTTTGTTATTCCGGTGATATTCCCATTGGCGTCATAAGAACTGTAGGTGAGGCTTAAGACCGCGCCGGTCGTTATCCCGGTTATCCGGTACTGGGTGTCGTAGCTTATTGTTCCGGTCAGGCTGTTCCCGTAGGTTATGGATGTCATGCCGCCGAAGGGTTTATAGCTGATACTGGTGGCAAGGTTTGATGAGTTGTTCAGGACGCTGGTAGCTTTGTCATTGTGACCTTCCCCCGGAAAACAGTACCACTCAGAGAGTCGGACCTATGGTAAC
>CAZUST010000047.1:0-3100 GCA_964623335.1 uncultured Candidatus Saccharibacteria bacterium | reverse complement strand
CAAATACGGAATACAAATGCAGTTGGACAAGGTGGCACCTCGATGAGTACATCGAGGAGCCACCTTAGAAAACAAATACGGGATACAAATCGAGGAGCCACTTTGGGGATCGAGGAGCCACTTTAAAATATATAATCAGGAGAGGCGGCGGCGCAAGTCTTTCATGGCGCGATGAAGCAAAACACGGGTCGCCTCCTCGGATCGTTCCATAAGTTGGGAAACATCCTTAACAGGCATATCTTCCAGATAGCGCCAAATGATGGCGTTTTGATAATCTTCATTCATTTCCCCCAATGCCTTGCGCACGGCATCCATATCGGAAGCCAAAACCGCTTTTTGTTCGAAATCGGCTTTGGGGTCGGCAATTTGAACCTCGCCGGAATCAGCATTGATCAACTGGACCCGACCCTGCTTGCGGTAATGGTCGATAACCAGGTTTTTGGCGGTTTTGTACAGAAAAGCGCGCGGATTTTTGATATTGTCCGGGTTGGCTTTGAAGCTCGCCCAACATTTCGCGAAAGTTTCGGAAGTCAAATCCTGCGCATGTTCTTTTGAATTGACCCGCAGAAACACAAAACGATAGATTTTCTCTATGTTGGCATCGTATATTTTAGCAAATTTTTCCTGGGCGCTATTCATTAAAGTTTTATGTTTCTATGAGAAAAAATTCAAGTTTTCCCAAGGTCAGACATTGGAAAAACCAAGAGCTGACCTTGGAAACACAAAATCAAAACGCGGCGGCGCAAGGCAATCTTATTCAAGCAACACAGAATACCACTCAAATTATGGGTGGGACGATTTTATCTCCTAACCTGTTTTATAGCACGTTTTTGGGAGAAAGACAAACAAAATTACCTTGACAAATCAAAAATTTGCGCGTTTAAATTAGGGGTAAGACGAATATCGAAAATAATGCATTCTTTCAAGATTAATCGCGGAGTACCTAAGGGATCGCCACGGAATTTACCTTGGAATCAAACTATCGCGCACGCCCAAGGCGGCGCGACAGTTTGATTCCCCGCTGTTCATCCCCGGGGCAAAGGCCGCGCCGACGCGA
Source organism: uncultured Candidatus Saccharibacteria bacterium (assembly GCA_964623335.1). Taxonomy (GTDB): domain Bacteria; phylum Patescibacteriota; class Minisyncoccia; order Minisyncoccales; family UBA5738; genus UBA5738. The sequence continues at coordinate 2,043 of CAZUST010000047.1, read as the reverse complement.
CGGCGCATGGGAACGATCTTCCGTTAGGAGATGTTGATCTTGAGCTTGTATGAAGTGGTATTGCGTTCGCCAAACCGTTCGATCAATCCTTGTTTGAGCATGGAGCGGAAATCGCGGCGGATGGTGCGCTTGCTCACATTGGGAAATATTTTTTGAATCTCCCACACTTGGGCGCTGCCTTTTTCTTTTAAAAAGGCTAAAATCCGGTTCTGGCGCAATATCTGGCTGCTGGTCAGACCGATGCCATTTTCTTCGCCATCCTCCCCTTCTTCGTCCAGATCAAGATCGTTTTCCTCATTTTTCCGCGCCACAAGCGGTTGAGCAGCAGCTTCCGGAACCACCGTTTCCCGGTCCGTTCCGGGAAGCACCGGCAGTTCTTTGATTGAAATAATTTGGTTTTCCGGCGGTGTTACAGGATAGTTCCCGGACGCATCTTCAATCGGCGGCGGACAGATAACTTCGCCGGCAGAAGATGGTTTGACCGGCGTTGCCGGAGCGTATTCGGGTTCGATCATTGCCGGATTGGCAGGTTTAAGCGCTTCCCGGGGAGCCGTAGCCGGTAAAATAATAGCTTCGGCGGTGGCTTTTGCCGCCGCCAGTTCGCGGGCGACGCTTCGGTAGCGGTCGCGAATGGCAATCACGCGCGAAGGCGAAGTCCAATCCTGGCAAGACGCAATATCAAAAAAGCTATCGAGCGTTTCCAATTGCAATTTGATATTCTGAAGATAATCGTTGCGCTTCATAATAAACCCGGCGATAACATCATCAACAACCTCTCTTAGGCGGTAACGCAAAGGTTCTTTGTTGGGAAACAGCAAAGTAAGCTGATAGACTTCTTTTGCCAATTGAATAAGGGTATTTTTGTCCATAATATAAGCGAAATTTAGACCCCTCCCTTGGAATATTCCATTATTATAGCAGATAAATGTCCCAATTAATTTAATACAACCTAGGACACAAGTTTAATACAATCTTTGGATCACGAAAAAGGATATGGGAAATAAGGTTTGGCAGGGTTAAAATGCGGGATACAAAATGCAGTTATTCAAGGTGGCACCTTGCCGATTACAGCAAGGAACCACCTTAAAAACAGGAAACAAGGGCTACTTGCCGGGGGTACCGCCAGGAGCGGCGCTATCCGCCCAACCCAGACCCGGCAAGCGAATCATGGTTTGTTTGGTATCGTTATTCCCGGCCGACCATTTGGGCGCGGCGGCGGCCATATCCCGCAAATTACAACCGGAATCAAAAAGATAGATGGTTTCGTTGGAATTAGCCAGACTGCCGGTATAAATTTTGTTGGCGGAAACTCCCGGAACCGCACCGTCGTCGGTTCGCTCCAGCAAATAAAAATCGCCCGCGCCCAAAACCTGGCCATTGTCAAATGAAACTTTCAGTTTTTGATTTTTGTTTTGCAACTGCCAACCAGAAATATCAACCGGGACAGCGGTAATATTTTTTAATTCAATCCATTCGTCGCTATAATTCACGGCCGTACCCATCCAAGCAATCTCGCTAAAGATAACATCATGAATCGGAATCGCTTCAACCGCGGCCGGAGCGCACCATTTTACCGGCGCGGGTTTGGCTTTGACAGCGTTGCCGGTTTGGGCCGAAGATAAGGCAATCATGTTATTTGCCGCGGTTTTCGAATCCGATCCGGAATCGTTAGCGTCGGATTTGACCCGAGGCTGAATTTGAACCCAATTGCTACCCCGCCCGCCCAAAGCACTGGCCAAGCGGGCATGGGCATTGCCAATACCACCGTTTTGACAAATAAGCACAATAGTCCCTCCCAACAGACCAGCCGATAAAAGCGCGACCGCGATTAGATATTTTCTTTCCATGTCCGTAGCTTATTTTTATCATTATAACAGCTGGGACATGAATTGCAAAAAAATCGGCGTTAAAACGCAAGCCGATTTTTGTTATAAACTATCGCGCGCTCAAGGCGGCGCGGTAGTTTGATTCCCCGCCAGGTATTCCGGCGGGTAAATAAACTATCGCGCGCTCAAGGCGGCGCGGTAGTTTGATTCCCCGCCA
>CAZUST010000046.1:0-3104 GCA_964623335.1 uncultured Candidatus Saccharibacteria bacterium | reverse complement strand
CTTCGAGGTTTTGCCCGAGGTTTTACGGCCAACGAGGGCGCAATTTATCAGAATCCGGACCTTCTGTCAAGTCTTTTTTCGTATTAAATGCATTTTTTTTATTCTTTCTGCCCCGAGTAAAAAACAAGATATATCTATTTGCTTTCCGCGCCTGTAGAGGGATGCACGGTTGAATATTTTAAGCAAGTTTAGCTCTATTTCTTTGAGACAATTTTCACGAAACGTTTTTTCCCGACCCGCATTACATATTCACCATCTTTTGATAATTCTGCATCAATATCCTTGACCGGTTTTTCGTTTACCTCTACTGCGCCCTGCTGAATCATTCTACGCGCTTCAGAGTTGCTCGCTACAATTCCTGATGTCGACATAATTTTTGTGAGTTTCATCTTTTCCCCATCCCAAACTATTTCAGCAATGGGGATATCTTCTGGCAGATTTTTTTTACTGAATACTTTCTCAAACTCCTGCCGGGCTTTTTGCCCTTCACCGGATCCGCAAAAACGGTCCGCAAATTCCGAGGCAAGCATCTTTTTCGCTTCCATAGGATGGAGCTTGCCGGTCTGGATGTCGGCTTGTATTTTCTCAACGTCTTGAAGAGAAACAGCGCTGAGCAGTTCATAATAACGAATCATCAACTTGTCGCTTACGGACATTATCTTGCCGAATATATCCTTGGCAGGCTCGTTGATGCCAATATAGTTACCTAGGCTTTTGCTCATTTTGTTTAATCCGTCCAAACCCTCAAGAAGCGGCATCAATACGATTGACTGCGGTTCCTGTCCGCACCCCTTCTGGAGCTCCCGGCCTACAAGCAGATTAAATTTCTGGTCTGTGCCGCCAAGTTCTACGTCAGCCTGGAGCGCGACAGAATCGTACCCCTGTATGAGCGGATAAAGAAATTCGTGAATGCTGATCGGGAGTTCGGTCTGATAGCGCTTTTTAAAATCCTCACGCTCCAGCATGCGGGCAACAGTGTATTGTGCTGCAAGCTGGATCAGCTGCTCAGCCTTCATATCCGTCATCCACGCACTGTTAAAGACAATTCGCGTTTTTTGCTTGTCAAGAACTTTGTAGATTTGAGATTGGTACGTCTTGGCGTTGTCCAGGACTTCTTCCCGGGAAAGATGCTTTCTCGTCTCAGATTTCCCTGTGGGGTCCCCAATCATGCCCGTAAAGTCGCCAATGAGAAAAATGACCTCGTGCCCCAGTTCCTGGAACTGATACATCTTGTTTAACAGCACAGTATGCCCGAGATGAATATCAGGAGCAGTGGGATCGAAGCCTGCCTTAATGCGGAGTGGTTTATCGGTAGCAAGTGATTTTTCAAGCTTCTTCAGCAAATCGCTTTCAATAATAACCTCTACAGCACCGCGTTTTATCACATTCAACTGCTCTTTTGCAGAAAGCATTAAGAGACCTCGCTCATTATTATCTGTTCTGGAAAAATTTTTATATGCTTTTTAGTACGTACTTGAATCAGCAAATTTTTCTATCACACCTCGTTCTAAATGTCAATGTAATACTGGGCAAAATTCTGTCGGCCGGGCTAAAAAAAGGCGGGCGTTATCGCACCCGCCTCAACTATTTTATTTTTTCTTCGTTGCTTTTTTCTTCGTTGCCTTTTTCTTCGCACCGCATTTCTTCCCGCATGCCATTGAGCGCCACCTCCTTTCTCCGGATATGCTGATGCATTAATCCTGCTGGTCCTGGATGCTTTGCGCATGTTTTGCTGCTATGCAGACGCAAGCAAGGCGACCACTGATGCAATCTGTGGATACTTTGCTTCTACGCGTTCAAGCAGTCTAAACTGGACTTGCGCACGATCAAGGTTCTGTACTGGATATTTAATTTTGAAATAACTGTCACCGCGAAGGTAATCGGCAAGGAAGCGGATTCCCAGTTCAAACGTTAAGACCTTTATGGACACGGGAAGTGCATCACGTTCCTCACGGGTAAGAAACTTACCCGCTTCTTGAAGATATCCTTTCGTTATCGCCTCAAAAAAGCTCAAATCAAAGTCAACTTTTTGCAGATCGTCCTTTTCTTCTCCCGCAGGATTAGCAGCAGAGCGCACACAATCTGCATAGTCGAAATGCACAATTCCCGGCATGACAGTATCTAAATCCAGCATGCACAAGGCCTTGTGAGTCATTGTGTGAATCATGATATTATTTACTTTGGGGTCATTATGAACAACACGAAGCGGAATGCCTCCGGAGGACATCAATTCCATAAGGGTTGGAGCGAGCACTCTTCTTTCCTCTACAAAAGCAACCTCGTGTTCTATCAGACCAGAACGGCCCCTGCAGTTTTCTTTCAATGCTTTATCGTATTCTTTCAGATATCTCGGTGTGTCATGAAAGCCGGGAAGCGTTACATGGAGCAACTGCGGCTTGATATCCGACGTAAGAGACTGAAATTTTCCGAGACAGCACCCAACCTCAAATGCGTGCCCAATATCGTGTATAGTATCAAAAACACTGCCGACTTCGATAAAGCGAAATAAGCGCCAGTAGGAGCCCAGGCTGTCGCGAAAATACGGCTGTCCTTTTTTGCTGTACAGCAACGTTGGTGTAGTAATTTCGGAATTGCCAATTCCTTTTTGAGATAGTTGCTTCAAAATATGCGAAGTTACTACTTCAATGTTGTGCATCACGTGTTCGGGCTGTTTAAACACGATGGAATTTATCCGTTGTAAAATATATTTGCTCGTTTTTTCGTTTTCTTTATATTCGCAAAGATAGGTATCATTAATTAAGCCGCTTCCAAAACGTTCAGCCTTTATAAACGTGCCTCCGATTTGAAACTGAGAAGTAATGGTCTCGAGCATGCTTAGAACTCCGTATTCCGTTTTTTTGAAAATTGTTCACTAAGCGCGGGCTTTTTTTTGATTTTTTCGCGCTGCCGTGTTATTATAACATCCTTTTTTCAACCGGCAACTTTTTTATCTTCAAACATCCATTTTGGCAAGTTAAATATGATATACTGTTCAAAAGTCGCCGTTTTTCGACCTCTGCGTTTTTCATCGTGTTTTTGAACCAGCAAAGGAGACTTCATGACGAAGCGTACAAAAATTATTGCAACCATCGGACCAGCCTCAA
>CAZUST010000045.1:0-3183 GCA_964623335.1 uncultured Candidatus Saccharibacteria bacterium | reverse complement strand
CGTTTAGCGAAGCGTCGGAATACCTCGAGGCTCTGCCTCGGGGTAGTTTATTTGATTTCCCGACATTTTTGCGACCGCAAAAATGTCAGATTTTCAATTTGCCGGCGTTTGGGCGGCGTTCAGTTTGCGCAAAATTTTATCGGGTGTATAATTTAATCGGGATAAAACCATATGGAATCAAATCACATTCAATACGCGAAGCAGGCGCTAAAAGACGGCAAATCCAAAGAGGAAATTTACCGCGATTTGCTGTCGCAAGGATTAAAAATTGAAGAAATTGAAAATTGTTTGGCTGGCGCGACTTTTAATGAAGATGTCAAAGAGGAGGCGCAAAAGAAAACCGTGCGCGTGGTGGCGACGATCGGCGCGATTTTAATCGGCTTGGGGATATTTTCATTTATCGCCGCCAACTGGCAGGAAATGACCCGCGCCGGAAAAATGTTCACGGTGGTTTTTTCTATGCTTGGCGTTGACGCAATCGGCTGGTATTTGCGCGAAAGGGCGCGTCTGGAAAAATCCGGTGAGGCGATGTTGTTTTTGGGATCATTGATTTTTGGCGGCGCGATATTTTTGGCGGCGCAGATGTATAATACGCGGGTTTATTGGCCGGACGGGTTTTTGTGGTGGGCGCTGGGTTCGCTGGCGGCGGCCCGGGCGCTGGAAATCGCGGCAATCCGCTGGCTGGCGGTTTTTGTCGGATTCGCGGCTTTGGTTTGGTATCCCTTCGGTATTTTTTCGCGCGAGATCTGCAATCCCTTGTTTTTGACTCCTTGGCTTTTGTTGCTGGCCGCGGCGATTGCGTTTTTAATTTCCGGATTTAAATTGCGCCGGGAATTTTTGGACGGATCGCCCGATCGTTATTAATATGGACGTTGCATTTTTGCGTCAAAAACATCGCGAACGCCGCGAGCTAAACGATCATAACTGGTATCTTCAAATGTCCTTATCGCACAAAGACGCGTTGGGCCAGTGGTTTTTGGTTCTGGGAAGCTTGGCTTTGGCGAACATGGTTTATGCGGCCAACAACAATCTGGGAGAAATCTTTTCATGGAGATTGGTTTTGTTGATTTCGGCTCTAATTTTCGGTATCGTTGCTTATTTCGGCCGTTCGGTTTATTGCGCGGTAATCGGTATTGTCGGCGTTCTGATTTGGTGGATGGCACAAACGGCTTTTTGGCAAATTAAGAGTAACACTAATTATTCTGCGGTGATTGCGACGCCGGCTGGTTTAATGTGGTTGGCAATTTTGTTGTATGCCGCCGGTTTTTGGCAAATGCGGAAAACGGCATGGAAGCGCTTCGGCGCCGCTTATGTGACAATCGGTTTGTTGTTGGCAAATTGTTTGCTTTTTATTTTTTCCACCGAATCAGGATTGAACGCTTTGGAGGAAATGACGGCGCGCGGCGGAGTTTTTGACGCTTGGCAGAATTTGATTGCCCTGCTGGTTGTCGCGAGTTTGTCGGCGGCGGCGATTATTCGTGGCCGGATAAGCAAAACTCTCATAAAAGGGGAAGCGTTCTTTGCCGCCGTTTTGTTTTTAATTTTTGGATTATTATTGGTTGCCTTGCCCGGACAATCGTTATTAACCGATAACTATTATGACGCCCGCCAGCTTACCGCCGCGGGATTGTTTTGGGCGGTGGTATTTAATTTTGCGTTGTTGTTCGAAATTTTGGGGGTAATCTTTGTCGGTTATTTGCGCCGCGAAATGTGGATGATTAATTTCGGGGCGGTGTTATTGATAATTTTTACCGCGGTGAAATATTTTGACTGGTTTTTCAAGTTTATGGATAAGAGCGTTTTCTTCATCGTCGCCGGAATTATGCTGTTTGTCATCGGTTGGGCGATGGAGCGGGGACGCCGCTATCTGGCGCAAGCCATCCAGCCGCCCGCAACGGCTAATCAAGAAAACCAATGAAAACCAATGAAAACTAATTTGCCGCCATCAATCAAGTTTTTAATCGCGATTTTTGTCCAGCTGGCAATTGTTTTCGGCTTGGTGGTTTTCAATGCCGCGGTGCTGGCGCGCGGAACCGAAATTTTGTTGCCGATTGAGCCGTTTGATCCGCAAGATCCTTTGCGCGGCGATTACGTGCTTTTGCAATATGAGATATCAAGCATTGAAGAAGATTTTTTTGGGGATAAAAGAAACGGATTGAAAGAAAATGATTTGATTTACGTTTCTTTGGGAAAAAAGGATAATTATTGGATTGCTAAAGGCGCGAGCGTTCAAAAACCGAAAGAGGGGCTGTTTATCAAGGGAAATGTCGGTTATCTTTATTCTCGGGTCGGCGGAATTCCCGTTAAATACGGCATTGAAGAATATTTTATTCCCGAAAGAACCGGCGCCGCGCTGGAGGAAAAAATACGCGCGCGACAAGCATTTGCCAAAGTGGTGGTGGACAAAAACGGTAAAGCAATATTAAAAGACATTGTTTTTGAAGAGGGGCATTGACAAGAGCTTGCCGGTTTGATAAACACTAATCATCAGGAAATTTCATGAACCAAATCACGCAACAAAATAATTTTGTATTGTTGCCGGTCTTGGGCCTTATTATCAAGGAGGGTCTTTTGTTTGGCGGGAGTTGAAAAGAATAAAAACTTGATCTAAACAAAAGACCCTTTCCGAAACGGAAGGGTCTTCTATTGTATTGGCGGGCTGGCCGTCCTCCTATACCGAAAGGAGGCGGACGAAGGCGCGCTCCCTAAAGGGGCGAACAGCCGCCGCCGCGGGGTAACCCGTGGCGGGCGCTGTCGTCGATAATTTTACGGCAAATTAACAATTTAATGAGGAGAAGGTTGAAATGATTACGGAAGAACAAAGGGAAAATAATTCCAAAAGGAAGAAAAGTAATATGCGGGCGGCGATAGACGTGGACAAAACCCCGGCGGACACCGATAACCAGTCGCTTACGCTAAGATTACATGAAGGAGATAACTAAGATGGTGGGCAATTTTCATTCCAGCGATGCCGCTTGGGCAAAGGTAATTTTGGATGAAAGCCTTCTTGATCTTTTAGGGGATCCGATGCATGCAACATCGTGATTCAGCCCGCCTTTTTATTTATTGGGTGGGTTTTTTAATTAGACCTGCTGCGTAAATATTTCCTACTGCAATTTCCATATTTCGGCTACGCCGAATTCGTCAATCGTCGGCATATTTAAGCCAATATGCCTCCCTCGT
>CAZUST010000044.1:196-3422 GCA_964623335.1 uncultured Candidatus Saccharibacteria bacterium | reverse complement strand
CTTCTTCGGCCTTCTTTTTTGCTTCCTCGGCCAATCTCTTTTTTTCCTCCTCTTGGCGGATTCTTTCTTCTTCGGCCTTCTTTTTTGCTTCCTCGGCCAATCTTAATGCCTCTTCGCGTTTTCTTTTTTCTTCAGCCAATCTTGCGGCCTCGGCCTTTTTTTGAAGTTCATCCGCTTTTTGTTTTGTTGCCTCGGATTCCGTCGTGGCAATTTGAGGCGTTTCATCCTTAATCGCGCGCGCATGGCGTTGTTCTTCTAATTTTTTCTTTTGGTCTTCTTCTCTCCTTTTGGCCTCTTCGGCTAGCCGTTCGGTGCGGTCTTTTCTTTCCTGGTTGCCCGTATCAACCGGTTGCGTTGCTTTAACGCCCAAGCCTCCCAGTATTGAATTAATATCGTTTTCCAAGGTTGCCTTATCCTGATATTTGACGGTTGCCGGCGCCGTGGGTAAGACGCTTGTGGCTGCTTTTGCGGTCGTCGCGGCGGGTATCGCGGTCGCTTGGGCGGGCGTGCTTTTAATTGGCGCCGCGGAGATTTTCGGTGCTATCGGTTTGGTTGCGGATTTACCAATCGGAAAAGGCGCGCTGGCCGGTTTGACCGCTTGGACGGATCCCGAAAAACCAAAACCGGCGCGCAATTTTTTATTAAGTAAAACAATCGCGGTCGAATTAACCGGCGCTTGGGCGGCGTCAGCGTCTTGGTTGGCGGCTGCCAACGCGGCGCCCGCCATGGTTTTGATCGCGCTTTCTTTTACTTTCAGCATAATTGCGTGCCAGAGATTTGCGGCTGATGTTTTTTTAACAACCAAAGTTGCGGTCGCCGCGAGACCGCACAAAACTTTAATTCATTCTAACACAATTGCGCTTTGCAATGAAAATATTACACATTGCACATATGTGGCGCTAAAATAAAAAAGGCGGATTTGGTCCGCCTTTCTTCAAACATCTTAAAAATTCTGTTCCGCGTCTTTCAATGACAGGTTTATCCTCCCCTGATTGTCAATCTCGATTACCTTTACGCGCACCATATCGCCGATATGGACCACGTCTTCCACTTTATTAACGCGGTGGTCGGCCAGTTTTGAAATGTGAACCATTCCTTCTTGTCCGGGTAGAATCTCGATAAACGCCCCAAAATTCATAATCCTTTTTACTACCCCTTGAAATATTTCCCCTACTTTAATCTCCCGGGTGATATTTTGGATCCATTCGGTCGCTTTTGTTCCGGCATCGGGTTTTTCTGCGGTAATGAAGATTGTTCCGTCGTCCTCAATGTCGATTTGCACGCCCGTTTGGGCAATGATCTCATTGATCACTTTGCCGCCGGGTCCGATCACCTCGCGGATTTTGTCGGGATTGATGTGGATGATAATGATACGCGGTGCGTAAGGCGATAATTCCGGTCTGGGTTTGGCTAAAGTTGCCTCGATCGTATCCAACAGCTGGTAGCGGGCTTTTTTGCTCTGCTCCAAAACGTCGGCCATCATTTTTTCAGTAATCCCGTCGATTTTTACATCCATCTGGATCGCATTAACGCCCTTGCGGGTTCCGGCCACCTTAAAGTCCATATCGCCGTAGTGATCCTCCGGTCCCTGGATATCCGTTAGGATTTTATAATTATTCGGTCCTTTTGACATCATTCCCATGGAAATGCCGCTTGCCGGAGCTTTGATCGGCACTCCCGCGTCCATTAACGCCAAAGTTGCCGCCGATAACGCCGCCATCGATGTCGAACCGTTGGAAGAAACTATCTCCGACGTTGCCCGGATGGTATAAGGGAATTCCTCCACCGATGGAATCAATGGCAATAAGGTCTTTTCGGCCAACATCCCATGCCCAATCTCGCGCCGTCCCGGCGCGCGCAGGAATCTTACTTCGCCGCAGGAATATGGCGGGAAATTGTAGTGGTGTAAAAATCTCTTTTTGCCGGTTATTTCCATTCCATCCAGTAATTGTTGGTCGCCGGGAGCTCCCAAAGTAACCGTTGAAAGCGCTTTGGTTTCGCCGCGCTGGAACAATCCCGAACCATGTGTCCGCGGGATCACCGCGACTCTTGCGCTCAACGGCCGCAATTGGTCGGCCGTCCGTCCGTCCGGACGGATACCGGTTCTCAAAATTTCATCGTGCAAGACGGCATCGGTTTCCCGTTCAAAAAAACTCTTCACGAAATTCAGCCTTTCCGGATCTTCCGGATAGGTTGTTGCAACGTATTCTTCCAACTTTGCCTTGACCGCGTCCATCGCTTCCGCGCGCGCGGACTTTTCTTTCTGATAAATCGCGTCTCTTAAGCTGCTGCCTAGCTGCTTTCTCAATTCTTGTTCGAAATCGCCGCCGAACGCCGGTTCTTTGAGGGCCATCTTTTTTTTACCGAAGACTTTGGCGATCTCCAGTTGGAAATCGATCAATTGTTTTATATATGGCTTGGCGAACCTGAATGCTCCCAAGATCGTTTCTTCTTGCGATTCATTGAAACCGCCCTCGATCATGTTGGCGATCACTTCTTCGTTGCGGATGATCCCGGCAAATACCACATCAACTTCACTCCTTGATCGTTGTTCGTATGTCGGATTAAGGATATAACTGCCGTCCAAATAGCCAACGCGTACCGAGGCCGCCGGCCCGTTCCAGGGGATATCCGAGATTGTCAGCGAACACGAAATCCCGAACATGCTCAATATGTCGGGCTCATTCTCCGCGTCCCATGATAATACTGTGGCGATTGTCTGCACTTCATTTTTTAATCGTTCATCAAAAAGCGGCCGGATCGACCGGTCGATCTGGCGGGCGTTACAAATGGCTTCGTCGCTTGGTCGGGTTTCGCGTTTGATGAAGCGCGGCCCCTTGATCTTGCCCGCGGCATAATATTTTTCTTCGTAATCAACCATCAACGGAAAAAATCCCATATCGGGTTTCTCCTTCTTGGCCATTACCGCGGTAGTTAGTACCATTGTGTCGCCATAGCGGATCACCGCCGAGCCGTTAGCTTGTTCGGCTAATCCGTTAACTTCTACGATCAAGTCTTTTTCGCCCAGACGGATCGAAAACTTGTTTTTATCTTGCTGCATGACAATATCCGCGGCGATTCGTGATTTTCAATTTCTGACATTGATTCGAGGGGCGGAAACCCTCCAACAAATGTCAAAAATTAGAAATCAAAAATCGCCTCGATTTTAATTATTTTTTATTTATCCGCCATTTATCCTCGGAGCTTTGCCCCAGGGATGAATGGC
>CAZUST010000044.1:0-96 GCA_964623335.1 uncultured Candidatus Saccharibacteria bacterium | reverse complement strand
GGAGAATCAAACTATCGAAGCGCCTTGGGCGCGCGCGGTAGTTTATTTATCCGCCATTTATCCTCGGAGCTTTGCCCCAGGGATGAATGGCGGAGA
>CAZUST010000043.1:0-3690 GCA_964623335.1 uncultured Candidatus Saccharibacteria bacterium | reverse complement strand
AAACAGTATAGTCGACTCCTTCGACTAATGCAAGTCTAGAAGATTAGGATTACACGTAATTCTTAATCATGTCCCGGTAATCTTCAGGAATCGCAGGCCGTCCGGTTCCGCCTTTCCATCCTTTCATGAACTTTCCGTCCGGGGATCGTCCTTCCATTTTTCCGCCTTTTTTTTGGCTCTTTATTTCAAACTCGTTATTCATTTTTACCCTTGCCGCGAAAGGCAAGCCGCTTGTATAACCTTTTCGTCTATCTCGGCTGTAAGTTTCTCCCGACCCGTTATTCTTTCATCCTGCCCGAGTTCTCGAATCTTTGCCCGTGCCCGTGAAGCCGTTACTTTGTCAATGTCTCCGATTTTCTGTCCCGCTTTAATCATTGTTTGAAGCCTATCCAATCCGAGTACTTGAATACCAACCGCCATATAAATTCTATCAAAATCTTTCGGTTTCATCCCTTTCATACTTAAAAGCACCTCTCCTTTTTTGGGTATTCTAAAATAAAACTTTTCCCATAATGAAACGGATAATTTGTAGTAATCCGGCTCCGTAATTTCCCAAGGGCTTAGAAAACGGCCGGTGATGCGCTTCATGCTCTTTTTAATCCTGAGTTCCAACCTGAGTGCGAAATGGCCTTTTAAGGGCTCTGGTAAAGCTCTTGGGGCAATTTCAGCGGCTTTGTCGTACCCGGAGAAAGAACGCCAATCCTGAACATAGGTTACTGTTTCCCCGTCCGAGAAAATTGACTTCTTGAATCTCGGTACAGCCCCCCAATTCATGAGGTATAAGGGAACCGGGTTTTCAACCGGAAAGGTTGTTCCTATTTCAGCTTGATAGACAAGGCCGCGCCGAAGATTAAGGCCGCTTTCCCTTTCCAATTTTGCCAAGGCTTCCCGCGCCTCTTGGCGTGTGAAGTGTGAAGCGTTTTCACCTTTCAAATATTTCGGGAGACTTCCCCGGATGAATACGCCGTCCGGCCCCTGAAATACTCTCAAATTATTCAGAGAGGCTTGAAAACAGCCGCCCGCTTTTTCCGAGATTTTTTCCAGATTCTCGGTGCTTATGAATGATCCGGGGACTTTCAGCCCTATCATATCAATCATGCGTTTCAATTTTTGTATCCAATGAGACGTTGTTATTAAGCATTTCCGCCGGGACCTCGGAAATCATGCTGCTAATCCAATATAGAAAAAGGTTCAAGGATTGCATCCCGAGGCCGGGAAAAACCAGTATTTCTAAGGTTGCCGTTTCCTCATTCCGCCGGATCAAGAGAGCGTCTTTCCGGGATACATCCCCGAATCCTCGGCCAGGATGATCCGGGGAAGGTTCGAATATACCCGTGATTTTTTCGCTTTTCACTTTTCCCGGCTTGTATAAGCCGAAAAGCGGTTTCCTTTGATTCGGTCCCCCCAAATCCTTATTCAAGTAAACAATGGGGACCTTTTCACGCTTCAAGAGTCCAAAAAGAGGGGAATAGCAACCGGGACCTTCCCAGGAAAGAAGATTGTATCGCGTCCCTTTGCACCGTTGAAAATAATACTTCCAGGCCGGGCTTATCATATGCGCACCCCTGAAAGCATTTCTTCGGCTTTCTCCGAAAGCTCATAATCCGCCGCTCGCCTTTTTCGAAAAATGAAGGCTTCCAGATCCTCTGCCTTAAAATAAACTCGGCCCCCATTCGGACGGTAGTAGGGTATCTTTCCGGTTGAAGTCAGTTTATACAGGTAGGATTTTTGAAGGCCTGTAAAGTCCGCAGCCTCTTCTAAACTCAATGGTTTTCTTTCGTCCATGAACACCTCCGGTTTATTGTGTTTCATGGAGAAAGGGTATTATCCTTTTACTTTATATTCATTTGCAGTTTTATTGCAATTTTATCCGAAAAGAATTCAATCCTCGTAATGCCCATCATTTTGCTTATTTTTAACCCGATTATTTCGGACGTTGTCAATTTCACGTGTAATTGTGGAATGAGGAAAAGGATTGCCGTCTTTTTTTCGAAACCATTTTTTGATATAGGCGGGTCCATAATCTTGTCCGTGATTTTGGTAGTATTTGAGAACGTCCCGAAGCCCTTTTACAACAGAATAGGTACCATCGTGATTCCTTGATAGTCTGTTTAGTTCTACCAGTTCGTTAATACTTATATCATTTGGCGGCATTGTTTTTTTTACTTGTACGAGGTCTTCCCGTGTGGGAGTATCATTAACAAAAATAGAAAATGAGGTTAATAGTTTTTCTACCCGGTCTGTATTTCTTTTTTCTGCATTAGTCATTTTGGGTTCCTGCTCTTTATTCATTGCCCTATATTTAATTAGGCAATCTTCAAGGTCGTAACTTTCCCGCAATGCTTTGAAAAAGAGACTTCCTGAATATATTTCTTTTTGCTTTGCATCAGCATTATTGGAAAAGGAAGCTTTTAATTTTTGTAAAATTTCTTCAAGCTCTTTCATGCCCGTTCCCCCATCTTGATTTCCGGCAAACCTTCAACGGCTTTTCGTTTCGCCGTGTCCGTGCTTTGTGCATACCGCGCGGTTATCTGTATTCCCGAGTGACCCAATAGCCGGGAAACCGTAGAAAAATCCGCGCCGCTTTCAAGAATGAGAGTCCCAAAGGTCCGCCGTGCGGTATGCCAGCCGACCCGCTTGCCTATACCGGCCCGCTCTGTCCATTCCCTTAGATATTTGTTCGTGTCCGCCCCCGTGGTAGAGACCAGGGGAAAAACCGGCGTATCATGCCGGGGAATCTCTTCGGTTTTGATTAAATCCCAGGCCGTTTGATTAAGGGGAATGGTGACTATCCTTCCCGTCTTATGCTGCCGTTTCAAAATTTGCAACGTTTCCCGTCGGATTTCTCCCCAGGTAAGGGACCGAATATCACCTATCCGAAGGCCGGTAAGACACGCGAAAAAGAACGCTTTCTTGATTTCCGCGCCGAGGTCCCCCCGGAGAGATGTACCGGCTAAAGTTTCCAGGTCTTCGGCCGTCAGATAGTCCGGGATCGTTTCCGGGACGGATATTCCCCTGAGATTTTCAGCCGGATTCTTTAGAATGAGGAGGTCTTGAACCGCCCGCGTGAGTATTCGCCCGAGGGCTTTATACATGTGGGAAGCGGTTCGCTTTGAAATGTTTTGCGAAAGGAGATATTTCTGAAAGCCTTCAACCCAGCGGATATTCACGGCCTGAAGCTGAATTCCCTTTCCGTAATCTTCAAGGTACTTGATAACCCGGTGAAGATGGTCCCCAGTCCCGTGTCCTTCGGCAAGTTCCCGAGCGTATTCAACTACGGTTCTTCGCGCTCCTACACTGTCTATTATACCGTGTTCCCCGGATACCAGTTGAAGCTCTTGTTTTTGCCGGATTATCTCAGCAAGCCGTAGGGCTTCTTTATTCAATTCGGCGTTATTCCCAAGGGTCAATTTCAATGCTTTCCAGGTCCGCCGCCCCTGCCAATAGGTATCTAAATATAGCTTATTACCTTTCTGCCGGATTTTAACGCCCATGGGAAAGCCTCCTTTTCCCCTATGGAGAACTTCTACAATAATTCTACAAAAATAGGGTAAAAAGAGTCAATAGACGGAAAATGAAAGAAAAGGCAGTTTTTGTTAATTGCTTATTTTGTAAAGAAAAGTAAGAAGAAAGATAAGGCGCCGAGCGGATTCGAACCGCTGCATAAAGGTTTTGCAGACCTCTCCCTTA
>CAZUST010000042.1:0-3704 GCA_964623335.1 uncultured Candidatus Saccharibacteria bacterium | reverse complement strand
GATTGATATGATTATATCATATTATAATATCATATTAAATTAAAAATTTATGGCTACTTTATCCGTTCCTTTAACCAAGGATTTGGAAGAATTTATTGAATCCCAGGTTCGGCTTGGGAAATTGGAAAATAAGGCCGCGGTGGTGCGCCGGGCGTTGCGTTTGCTCGCTGAAGAAGAGGCGGTCGCGGCCGTATTGAAGGCTGACCAAGAGCCGTCTGTTCGCGGCGATTTGGATAAATTGGCAAAAAAACTTGGATAAAATCTATGGAGATCGAATACAAGCCGACTTTTATAAGACAATATGCTTGTTTTGAAGACTCCCTGAAAGAAGAAATAAAAGAAAAAATAGAATTATTCCGAGACGAAAAAAACCATAAGCGATTAAAAGTTCACAAATTAAAGGGGAAGCTGTCAAAGTATTACAGTTTTTCGGTAAATTATAAATATCGGATTGTTTTTGTCCGTCAGTCAAAATCGCGCGCGGCGCTTCTCGCGATCGGCGATCATGTTCTGTATAAATAATAGACCTACTGCGTAAATATTTCCTACTGCAATTTCCATATTTTGGCTACGCCGAATTCGTCAATCGTCGGCATATTTAAGCCAATATGCCTCCCTCGTTTTTGTGAAACGAGACTGCGAGCAGACATTCCTCATTCGGCTCGCGCGAAATCTGAAAATTTCGTCGCGTAAATATTTACGCAGTAGGTCTAATAAACTGCCGCGCGCCCAAGGCGTCGCGATAGTTTGATTCCCCGCCATTCATCCCCGACGCGGAGCGTCGGGGTATTCCGGCGGGTAAATAAAAAATCAAACACAAAAAATTGCGGATAGCGCGAATGCATGGCTGTTCTTTTTTGTTTTGCGAGCGGAGCCAAGGTTTTCCGCCTGATGATTGCGGTTAGCGGGCCAATGATTGTCAATCCGGTGGTTTTTGGTAAAATCAACTGGTGAGGCGCAATAATAAAGCGACGGCGCGTTCTGCCGCCGCGATAAAAAACTATGGCCGCTGGAAAAAAAATCGTTTGGCACAATCTTTCATATAAAGAAGCGCTGGAGCGGCTGCGTTCCGATGCCGAGAAAGGGCTCTCCGGCCAAGAAGCGGCAATCCGCCAAAAATCGGCGGGGAAAAACAAGCTTCCCGAGGAAAAACCTCTGTCGCAAGTTAAAATATTTTTGGAACAATTCGCAAGTCCCCTGATCTACATTTTGGTATTTGCCGGCGCGGTCACTTTGTTCTTGCGGGAATATACCGACGCGATTGTTATTTTCGCGGCGGTTTTTTTGAACGCGATTGTCGGTTATGTCCAAGAAAGCAAATCGTCAAAAGCGTTAAGAGCGCTGAAGAAAGTTTTGAGCTTGAAAGCCGTCGTAGTCAGAGATGGCATGGAGCGGGAAATTCCGGCCGACGAGCTGGTGCCCGGAGACATAATTTTGTTGAAATCCGGGGACAAAGTTCCGGCTGACGGCCGCTTGATTGAATCCCGCGGCTTGAAAATAAACGAATCGGCGTTAACCGGCGAGTGGCTTCCGGCGACGAAGGTAGCGTCGGCGATGCCCGAAAACACCCCGTTGGCCGACCGGGACAATTTGGTCTATATGGCAACGATTGTCGAGGACGGCCGGGGCAGGGTGGTGGTTACGGGAACGGGCGATGAAACCGAGATCGGGAAAATCAACCGTTTGGTGAGGGAAACCAAAGAAGACAAAACTCCCTATCAAAAAAAACTGGCTCAATTTTCAAAAGTTCTCGGGATGATAATCGGGGCAATCTGCCTTGTCATCTTTGTTGAAGGAATGCTTACCGGCGTCGAATTCGTGGAGATGTTCACCACGGCGGTGGCGGTGGCGGTGGCGTCCATTCCGGAGGGGTTGCCGGTGGCCATGACGGTGATCTTGGCGCTCGGGATGCAAAGAATTCTTAAAAAAAACGGATTGGTGCGGAAATTGGCCGCGGCCGAAACCTTGGGAAGCACTTCAATAATCGCCACCGATAAAACCGGCACGCTCACGGAAGGCAAGATGCATGTCGCCGGAACATTCACCTTTTCTTTGTCGGAAGACAAGGCCGCTAAAATCGCCGTTTTATGCAGCGAAGCGTTTGTTGAAAACCCCCAAGACCAGCCGGAAAAATGGGAAGTGAGGGGAACGCCCACGGAGAGAGCGTTAATTTTGGAAGGCGCCAAATTCGGCCTTATCAAAAACGAATTGGAAAACGCCGAACCCAAAATCGGCGAGATTTCTTTTTCTTCCGCGTCCAAATATTCGGCCTGTTTGAGAGAAATGCCCAAAGCGGACTCCCGCCGGCAATTTATGCTTTCCGCGGCGGAAAAGAGCATTATTTACGCCAAAGGCGCCCCCGAGGTTATTTTTGAAAGATCGAAATATCTGGAATTCAGCGGCAAAGTGGTTGAGATTGACCAAGAAAAAAAAGATTTTCTGAATAAAAAATACGAAGAATTGACCGATAAAGGATACCGGGTTTTGGCCGTGGCGTACAAGGGTGTCCGCGACGCGGAAATTGCTTCGCGCGATTTGGAAAAATCAATCAATGATTTGGTTTTTGTCGGATTGATTTTTTTGGAAGATCCCGTGCGCGAAGAGGCCAAAGAGGCGATACAAACTTGTTATCGGGCGGGGATGAGGCCGATCATCATCACCGGCGATCACGGTTTGACGGCGAAAGCGGTTGCCAACAAATTGGGTCTTAATATCCGCAATGAAAACATTATGGAGGGCAGGGATTTGGAAAAAATGTCGGACGCGCAGTTTGCCAAAAAAATAGAGAGTATCCAAATCTATGCCCGGGTGGAGCCGAAGCACAAATTGAGAATTGTCAAAGCCTGGCAAGAGCGGGGGGAAGTGGTGGCGATGACCGGCGACGGGATTAACGACGCGCCCGCGTTGAAGCAGGCCAATATCGGAGTGGCGCTGGGATCGGGAACCGAAGTGGCCAAAGAAGTGGCCGATATGGTTCTGCTTACCGATGATTTTTCCGTTATCGTGGCGGCGGTGGAAGAGGGGCGGGCCATTTTGGACAATATCCGCAAAATTGTCACCTATTTGCTCTCGGACAGTTTCAGCGAAATTGTGTTGATCGGGGCAAGCGTGTTGATGGGGCTTCCTTTGCCGGTGACCGCGGTCCAAATTTTGTGGGTGAATTTAATAGACGACGGATTGCCCAATGTCGCGCTGGCTTTTGAGCCCAAAGAAAAAGATTTGATGAGCCAGAAACCGCAAGGGTTGGACATTCCCTTGCTCACGCGGGAAATGAAGGTGATTATCTTCGTTGTCGGACTGCTCACGGACATGTTGCTTCTGGGATTGTTCTTTTGGCTTATCGGCAAGAATTATGACATAAAATACGTGCAAACGATGATTTTCGCCGGGCTGGCCATTGATTCCATTTTCTATGTGTTTTGCTGCAAGAGCTTGAGGAAGAATTTATGGCATATCAACATCTTCAACAACAAGCCCTTGATCGGCGCGTGCTTCGTGGGGCTGGCGGGATTGCTTGCCGCGATTTATGTTCCCGTGTTGAATCAATTGCTCGGCACCGTGCCTTTGCCGGCATCTTCCTGGCGGGTGATTGTCGGGCTGGCGCTTGCCAACGTGGCACTGATTGAAGCCGCCAAATATTATTTCATCGCCAATCATAAAACCGGGAATGTTTAAAGGATGAAAAATTATTCGGATTTATCCGC
>CAZUST010000041.1:0-3806 GCA_964623335.1 uncultured Candidatus Saccharibacteria bacterium | reverse complement strand
CCGCCATTCATCCCCGGGGCAAAGCCCCGAGGTATTCTGGCGGGTAAATAAAAAAGGATTGGAGCTTGTCTCAATCCAAATTTATCCATGTGCTAGCCACCAGAAGCAAGCCATTTTTCTCACCGACGAGAAATCCGACCTTGCAATCATTCTTATTGGGTCGTTCATCAATGTTTTCGAAATTGATGCCCAACCGCCGCCACTCATTCATGGCAAATTGTTTTAAGAAGTCTGCGACACTGGAACCGCTACCGCCAGCCATAATTTTTATGGCTGCCAAACGATAATACCCATCCCGTAGCGGCGCCGGCGAATCCAAATATTCAACCTGGAGCCCGGTTTCAATATTAAATCCCAATCGTGATACCTCTTTTTTAATATCTCCGCTCCATTCCAAGACAATGACACCCCCGGGACGATGATTGTCCCTAAGAAAAATTGTGTCAACGTCCATCTTTTTCCAAGACGGCTCTATCAACGCTTTTGCATCCAATTTTATCTCCTCCAAATTTTAAACGAACTATGGGGCAACGGACGTTATAAAAACAAAAAATCTCGTTGTCCGAGAATTTGCCGCTTGCTTTGGGATTGATAAATGATTTTATTTATTCATCGCGCAAACGAAAAATTCCCGAACTCCGAGAGAGGCTAAAGAAAAAATTAAAATTGTTTGACGCAATTAAATTGCTCATCTTCAAGAAGTTGTGTTTGAATATAACCTCGGCCATATTCAAATATATACAAAATTCATTGTTCATCGTCAAGCCGCGGAAAAAGAACGCCGCAGTTTTCGCCGGCAAGCAAGTTTTTTATCTTCGCGGAGGTTTGGGAAACAAACGGCTCAATCAAGTCCGCGATACCGGCAAGCAACAACAGCAAATCGCCCGCCGCGGCGGTATCTTTGGTTTTCCACGGCTGGGTTTGTTCAATATATTTATCGCCCAAATTAACCAATTTCCAAACCGCGGCAATCGCCTCGTTAAATTTGTATTGCGCCAAAGATTCATCTCGGGCGGTCCGCGCGCTGACGGCTTCTTTTTCCAAGCCGGCGTTCGCGTATTTTCCGTTTGCCGTCGCGCCGATCTTTTTGGCAACGGTGGTCACCCGCGCGACCAGATTGCCGATACCTTTGGCCAGATCGGCATTGTATCGCTCCTCGAATTTTTCATAGGAAAAATCGCCGTCTTCGGCGGGCGGTAATTCGCGCAACAAAAAATAGCGCACCGCGTCCGCGCCGTATTTCTCCGCCAACTCCATCGGATCAATCACATTGCCCAAAGATTTGGACATTTTCTGGCCGTTAGCGGTGATAAATCCGTGGATGAAAACCTGTTTGGAATTGGGCAATCCCGCGGACATCAACATCGCCTGCCACATCGCCGACTGCTGGCGCAGGTTATCTTTGCCGGCCACCTGGACGGCATTGCGGTTTTCCGCGGCGCCCCAAAATTCTTTAAACTTTTTCTCGTCATCCGGCCAGCCAAGGCAGGAAATATAATTCACCAGCGCGTCAAACCACACATACATCACCTGACTATCGTCGCCCGGCACCGGAATTCCCCAGGGCATTTTTTCCTTCACGCGCGAGATCGAAAAATCCTGCAGTCCGCCGGCGACAAAACTTTTGATTTCGTTGAACCGCCCTTCGGGAATCACAAAATCGGGATTGGCCGCGTAAAAATCCAATAACGGCCGCTGGTACTTGGAAAACCGGAAAAAATAGTTCTCCTCCTCAATGACTTCCAAATCCTTGTTGGGATGGAACGGACAGCGGCCGTTAACCAGTTCCGAATCAGTTTTTTCCAACTCACAACCGACGCAGTATTTTGTTTTATAGGTTTTTTTGTAAATATCGCCGCGGTCATCGCAAAGCTTCCAAAACGCTTGCGCGGCGGCAATATGCCGCGCGCCGGTGGTGCGGATAAAATTGTCAAATGAAAGATTAAGCTTTTCTTCCAACGCTAAAAACGGCCGCGCGGATTGATTGCAATATTCCAACGGCGTTTTTCCCAGCTCTTTGGCTTTTTCAAAAATTTTAGCGCCATGCTCGTCGGTACCGGTATTAAAAAACACCGCCGCGCCGCGCGATCTTTGCCAGCGCGCCAAAACATCCGCTTGGATAATCTCCAGCGCGAACCCCAGATGCGGCTTGGCGTTAACATAAGGCAAAGTGGTAGTGATATAATATTTGGCACTCATAATTTTCAATTTCTAACTTTAAATTACGAAACCATTAAATTAAAATACCACTGAAGAGGTCTAACCGCTCGCGATTACGCGAGGGATAGGCCCCAAAACACAAAGGGTTTCGTAATTCAAAGTTTAAAACAAATTCGGCGGGCTCAAATTAACAAATTTATTGTTTGCCTTCAAGAACCGCGACAAACTCGCCCTTCAAAGGGTCTTTTTTTATTTTGGCGGTCACTTCGGAAATCGCGCCGCGGTAAACGGTTTCAAATGTTTTGGTAAGTTCGCGGCAAACAACGACGCGGCGTGATTTGTCGGGATTTAATTCATCAATCTCGGCCAAAGTTTTCAAAATCCGGAAATTTGATTCGTAAAACACCGCGGTATATCCGCAAGACAGCAAATCTTGGAAGTATTTTTTGCGCTTGTTTTTCGCCGGCGGGAAACCGAGGAAAACGAATCTGTCCGCGCAAAATCCGCAGACACTCAGCGCCGCGGCGGCGGCGCTGGCGCCGGGAACGGGAATGATTTTTATTTCGTCGCCGAATTTTTCAATCGCCGCGGCAACCAATTGGTTGCCCGGGTCGCAAATCCCGGGAGTGCCGGCGTCGGAAACCAATGCCAGATTTTTACCCTCCCCCAGCAAATCAAGAATATGATCCGCTTTTCGCAAAGTTGAATGCTGATGATAACTTTCCAAAGGCTTTTGAATATCAAAACGCGCCAGAAGCTTTTGCGCCACGCGCGTATCTTCGCACAGAATCAAATCCGCGCTTTTCATAATTTTGATTGCGCGGGCGGTAATGTCATCCAAATTACCGATGGGCGTGGCAACGATATATAATGTTCCCGCCATATCAGCTTTCACATTTCAAAGCGCGCCGGCGTTTGATCAAATAATCGCTGATAAAATCATAAACGATGCCAAACATCGGGATCGCCAGAATTGCGCCCGCCAACCCCCACAGCGCTTCACCGACCAACAACGAAATCAGCACCAAAATCGCCGGAAACGCGATAAATTTTTGCGACAGCAAGGGCAGGACCAAATTGTTTTCCAATTGCTGGACCACCGTGAAAACTACCACCGCCAAAACCGCTTTTTGCCAGGAATCAATCAACGCCAGCAGCGCGATCACCGCTCCCGCCGCGATCGGACCGATGAACGGCACAATATCGGCAATGCCCGCGAAAAATCCCAAAAATATCGGGTAGCGCACATCCAGCGCCCAGCATGCCAGCCAAGTTAAAAAGCCCACCGCCGCCATTCCCGCCAAACGCACCGCGAACCACCCTGAAATTTTCGTTTGAGCTTTTTGCCACCACTCAAGCGCGGTTTTTTCATGTTTTTCAGACACCAGCATCGCGATGCATTTTTTGATGCCCTGACTTTCCAGCGAAAAGAAAACCGCCGCGGTGATCACCATGACCATTGTTAAAATTCCGTCAAAAATCGCCGCCACTGAATCGACGATGGAAGACGACGCGCCCATCAGCCAATCGCGCACCGCCGCCACGAACGCGTCCATGCTCTGGAAAACGGCGAACCCCAACCCGGACAAAAACGGCGCCAGTTTTTCAAAATACATCGGGAAAAGCTGTCCCAATTGCTGGGTTTC
>CAZUST010000040.1:0-4080 GCA_964623335.1 uncultured Candidatus Saccharibacteria bacterium | reverse complement strand
TTGTCGAGGTGCGACCTCATTAAACTTGCATTTTAAATTTGTGCGGTGATTTTCAATGAGCGGTTCCTGCGATTTTCGTTGACAATTTTTATTGATTTATTATAATAAACTACCCCGAGGCGGAGCCTCGAGGTATTCCTCCGCTACGCTTCGGAAAAGTTTAATTCCCCGCCATTCATCCCCGGGGCAAAGCCCCGAGGTATTCCGGCGGGGAAATAAAATACCTTAGGGCAAAGCCCCGAGGTATTCTGACAGGTAAAAAATGGCGAAAGCTAACGAATCGAACGAATCGGTCATATCAAACGGGGCAAAAGCGGCCATCTTAATAATTTTCGCATTATTATTGGCCGGTTTTGGCGTTGCGGAAAGCCTGACGGAAACCGAGAAGGCGGCGCTTATGGGGATGGTACCCAAAGTTTCGGATATGGCCACATCTCCGGCCGCGCTGCAAAATATCAACGAAAACCAGCCCGAGGCCGGGGACGGATCGGCGGAGACCGCCAATGAGCCGGCGGCCGCCGAATCATCCGAAGAAACGATGCCCATGCCGGCAGAACCCGTTAAAGAGCCGGTTTCCGAGCCGATAACCGATGTTTCGACCGGGGCGCTGGACGGCTATGAAGAAGTTATTCTTATCCCCAAGATCGACGCCGTATTGCCGATCATCGAAACCCGAAGCTACGACTTAAACGCGTTGCATTCGGATTTGGACAGCGGCGCGGTCCTTTATCCGGCATCGGCGCTTTTTGGCCAGACCGGGCAAACCGTGCTACTGGGACACAGCGCGCCGGATAATTGGCCCGATATCAAACACGATACGGCTTTTTCGCGAATCGACGAGCTTGCGGCGGGCGACACGATCACGGTTTATTACCATGATAAAGTTTATTCATATCAAGTTACCCGGAGCGAGATAATCGCGAAAGGCGGCGATTTGTCGGGGTCGCCGCCGGCAGGAAATTCTTTGGTTTTGATGACCTGCTGGCCGCCCGGACGCGATCAGAAGCGGATTGCGGTGGAGTCGGTTCTGATAAAAACGGAATAGCGTTTTTACGGGGTTGCAATTATGACCTACTATTTGCTAAGATTTATTATCGCGTCCGTATGGGATATCCGAGGACGCAGGTCGACATCTAAAATATAACTTTGAATTTCAATATTCAAAGTCAATATTCGAAGTTAGAAAATAGCCAGGCGTAAAACCAAATTAAATATGAACACATTCGTAAAGCGGGGTTTAATGCTTTCGTTGGTTTTCGGGGGCGGTTTGCTCCTGGGGGGGAACGTGATTGCCGATGGCGCGAGCGTTACATCGACCGGGGCGGACACGGTTAGCCAAACAGAGCAAGTTGAAGCTTTGCAAACACAAGCAAAACAGCTGTCGGAGCAGGTGCAGGCTTATTTGGCCGACCAGGCGGCGAAAAATGTTGAGCCCGCGGTTCAGGTTAAGCCGGTGGAGAAAAAAACATTGAGCCAAGATGAGCTTGACCGGATAGAAACGCAGGTTCAGGAGATCGCGGCAAAAACCGAAGTTATCAAGACCGAAGTAGCCCAAATCGTACTTATGCGCCAGATCAGCTCCAAGATCGCTTATCTTCAGGAAGAAGTGAACGCGATGAAGATGGCCGAGGCGGCGGGAGCAGTTTCCGAGGCTGCCGCGAACAATGAGGCGGCGGGAGCGGCGGCGGAGAGCGGCGAAACTTTGGCGGAAACGGCAACCGCCGGAAATTCCGATGTTGAATCTCAAATCGCGGCGATCAAAGATAAAATCAAGGATCTGACGGCGCAGTATGAACAGCAAAAAGCCGCCGAAAACGCGGGCGATGTCCAAGAGATAACTCCCGAAGTGCAGTGCGAAGGCGGAGTTTGTTCGGCCAGCGTGGACATCAAGCCGGCGGAAACCGCGGCAACAACCGAAGCTAATAACGATTCAAACACCGGGTTTTGGCAATCCGTGGGTAATTTTTTCAAGAATATTTTCACGTTTTAGGATCAAAGTTTAACTTTAATCTTCCGAGCCTGTACGGAGAACACAAAAAGCGCGTTGGCAGAACGCGCTTTTTGTTTGGTTGGGAAATTTAAGGAATTACTTTGATGATCGCGGTTTTTTCTTCCTTTTAAATCCCGCGGCGATTAGCTATAATATTATTATCAAGCGGGCGATGACGGACCGCGTTGCCGAATTGTATTTTATCCCGAGGCCGACTTCGGAACAAACTTATTGAAGCAGACACAAAACGATGCCCAAACATTTCAATTTAAAAGAAAAATTGGCGCGTTTCGGTTCGCGCGCGACGTATTTTCTATTGCCATGCGAACGGAACGGATATCGGGCCAGAATTTTTTCGGGTAATTTTTTGCCGGTTTTTTTCATTGCGGTATTGGTTTTGAAAGCCGGTTTTTTCGCGTTTATGGCGGGGTTTTCGGAAAGCCAGTTTTATGCCGATTTGACCAAAACTTCACTGATCCAGCTGGCCAATAAAAACCGGGCGGAATTTAATCTGCCGGAACTGGTGGAAAGTCCGCAACTGGACGCGGCGGCTTATATGAAGGCGGTCGATATGGAAAAAAACGGGTATTTCGCGCACACGAGTCCAACCGGGGTGACGCCTTGGCATTGGTTCGAACTGGCGGGTTATGATTACCGTTACGCGGGAGAAAATCTGGCGATCGGTTTTTTGGAATCCAAGGAAGTTCAAGACGCGTGGCAAGCTTCACCGACGCACGAGGCCAATATCGTTAACGACAAGTACCAGGAAATCGGTTTGGCAGTGTATCGGGCGAATTTCAATGGCAATCCGGCAACCATTGTGGTGCAATTATTCGGCACCCGGCAGGGCGGTTTGGCATCCGTGCCGCCCGCGGACGCGGGAAATTCCGGGCAAGCAATCACGGAAACGGCGGCTTCTCAAAGTTTGAAAAATGTTTTGGGAGCTTCGATGGAGAAGGAGGAGATGTCTTTGGCGGAAAAGGCAGAGTTGTTCTTTTCGGATAAGTATTTCCAAATTTTGCAATGGATGATATATGGAGCTATGGCGGCGGTCATATTGCTGCTTTTGATAAATTTTGCTTTAAGCGCCGATTTTGGCCGGCCGGAGATTCTGGCGAAAGCATTCGGTTTTGTGGTGATGATGGCAGTATTCGGTTTGCTTGACCGGGAGTTGATAATCACATTGATCCCGCACCATTTATCGATATTTTGATCCGGAAGTCGAACACCGATACCGTTATGCCCGTATTTAAGAGAAAAAAACCTTTTTGGCGCCGATTTATGGATAAATACCGGGTTCCCGGTATTTTACTGTTGCTTTTGGTAATGATGGTGATTTTTTGGGGTAATATTTCCTGGTTGTTCAACGGCGACGTATGGAGGCAGATGTTGTCGGATTATTTGCCGCAATATTTCCCGAAGCCCTATGTGCTGGTTACGCATGAGACCGTGATTGAGAATGTTCAAGGCAATGATACGGGAGAAGCGGTTAAGACTGGCGGCGGCGGTGAATCCGGATCCGAATCACAGCCAGTCCAACAACAAAAACCGCGGCGCGACATTCTTTCGATTCCCAAGCTGGGATTGGTGGTGCCAATCGTCACCGCGGCGACTACCGACACAACAGTGGTTCACGGATTGCTTGATTCAGGGGTGGTGCTTTATCCGGGATCGGCGCCGTTCGGAACTTCGGGGCAGACGGTCATCCTGGGACACAGCGCGCCGACAGGTTGGCCGATGATTAAGTATGACTGGGTTTTTTCGCGGTTGAATGAACTTAAGGAAGGGGATATGGTCGTGGTCACTTATAACAACGAAACCCGTTATTATTCGGTGGTGACGACCAGAGTGGTAACCAAGCAGGATGGCGTGCCGGAGCCGACGGTCGCGGGAAATTCACTGGCTTTGGTGAGCTGTTGGCCGCCGGGCAAAGATCTGAACCGAATCGTGGTGGAATCTACGTTAAAAAACGAATAGTTAAATTTGGGCTAACGGGGCGAAAGCCCTGTTTTTTTATTTACCCGCCAGAATACCCCGGAGCTCGGCTCCGGGGATGAATGGCGGGGAATCAAACTATCGCGTCGCCTTGG
>CAZUST010000039.1:2583-4566 GCA_964623335.1 uncultured Candidatus Saccharibacteria bacterium | reverse complement strand
GGGCATTTTAACAGCTAGCTTTAAAAATGCAATATCTAGACTAACACGGCACTAGTCGGAAAAAAATTTCACCTAAAGAAGCGCATAAAAATATAATCCCCATTCCAATAGTTGTTGCATTGCCAATAATAATTAATATTTTAGCAGCAGAAAGAATAAACTCTGCATTACCCATTAAATAAATGGGCCCACCGAAAACAGTACCCCATAACAAGAAAGCGAAAAATATCTGTAAAAACTGGCTGGTTTTAAAAATTTTAAAATCACGTATGAGTCCATAAAAAATAAGAGTAATTAATCCATACAAAGCACTACCTATTCCTACCAAAAATCCCCAAAAATATAGTTGATCTTTAAAAGTAGCTAACCATGAATAAAATTCCAAACCCAAGATCCGTTGTCCAACAAAAACCCCTATAAACAACCATAATCCAAAAAAACACAACAAAATAAACGTTTGTATTTGATATCTAGGCATTTTTACCACCCCCCATAAGCTTGAATTTTGATATAAATATAATACAGAAACGGCTTTAGAAACCGGACTCGGCTACATTCCCCAATCGATTACCAACCATGCTAAACGCTGGGGCCTGGATACAAAAGGCGGCCCCGTCCCCAAGAGATCCAGGATACTCAAGCGAAGGAAGACGCCCGTGCTGCCACGGAAGGCCGCGATCCGAAAAAGGTGAACAAATATACCGGCCCCCGCGGTTGGGGCGGCGGGAAACCGCTCTATCGCGGCGATCGGATCAGTATGCAGCTCCCTGTGGTGATGGTCGAGGGGGAATTCAAAGCCTTCGCCATTATCCAGGCTGCGGGAGATATCGTCGAGGTCGTAGCCACGGGCTCGACCACGGGAGCCCGGGCGGCCCGTTGGATCGGATTGCTGGGCGCGGCTCCCCTGGTATTGCTGGCGTTCGACAACGATGAGAACCACGCCGGGGACGAAGCGGCCGCCTGGTGGCGCGATGTGCTGAAGAAGAATTCGCTGCGGCTCCGCCCGTTGTGGGCCGACCCGGATCAAATGGCCCAGGACGGCCTGGATCTGCGGCCCTGGATTCAAGGGGTGCTGGAAATGGCGAACTGGGAGCCGGCGCGCAGGGCGAGTCTGGCAAAGAAAACCACCCAGGTTCATCCCTGGGTGGAGCCACCAGTGGATCTATGGCGCGATCCCTACAGCATCCAGCCGACGAGCTGGCCGGCCACCGTGATTTTGCCGGGAGACTGGCGGGGAATCGTCACGCCGACGAGGTGGGAACGCCGGCCGGATGGCTCAGTCCAGGCGACGTTCGACAGCCTGGAGGAATGGGAAGATTGCAAGGGAGCGGCCCGGGCCATTGCGGAGGAGATGGCGAAGGAGCATTATCAAACCGGACCGGGGGATGACCCGGCCCGGTGGTGGACGGAATACCGAAAGATTGCGCTGCTGGCGGGATGGAGCGATGTGGGAGAATGGGAAATGATTAACACCTCAGTCCACAACCTTAAGATTGTTAGTTCCTTTCAAGGCTAATTTTAATTCAGTTGGGCAGGCGCGACATTTCACTGCCATTTTCTTCACACACTTGGTTAAAATTGTATACCACTTCAACTTAGCATGTAGTCCAGTTTTTTTTGGGGTAAGCTCAAAGCTCATCCCCCTACTTATTGAGGTGATACTAAATTTATAGTGTATGGGCGGCAGGTGAAAGCTGTTGTCAGCTCGCTTTTTATTAATCTATTTTCGAACCATTGGAAGGTAAATTTGATATGTCTCAGCTATCACAGCTGTAATATCTCCAAACCCTGACAGCCAATTTGAGTATGCCCCCAAATTAGTACCTGTAGAAAGTGCTACATAGATATCTCCAGTTTTACCGAAGACAACTATCGAATCGTCTTTGCCATCACCATTTACATCGGTTATTATTTGACTCGTAGAGCCCACTCCGTGTCCACCTATCCACTTGGTATAAGCCGCAAACCCATTACCAGTAGACA
>CAZUST010000039.1:0-2483 GCA_964623335.1 uncultured Candidatus Saccharibacteria bacterium | reverse complement strand
GGGATACCCACCAATCGCCACTATCGGCAAAAAACACCGCACTATCATCTTTACCATCACCGTTGAAGTCCCCTACTAACTGGTTTTGTGACCCTACTCCATGTCCACCTATCCACTTGGTATAAGCCGCAAACCCATTACCAGTAGACAGGGATACCCACCAATCGCCACTATCGGCAAAAAACACCGCACTATCATCTTTACCGTCACCGTTGAAATCCCCTACTAACTGGTTTTGCGATCCTACTCCGTGTCCACCTATCCAACTTGTAAGTGGGAAAAAACTCCCCCCAGAAGATGGCCCAACAAGCCAATTCCCATTTTGGGCGACAAATATAGCCGAATCATCTTGACCATTGCCCGTGAAATCACCCACTAAAGGTCTATGCGATCCAATAACAGAATTGTCACCTCCTGGAATGTTGTCCGGGTGGTAAAGAAATACAACTCTTTGACTTACAGGGTCAATAGTTCGAGTTTTGTAGCCTTGTGAACCACAAGCCGTACACCATCCCTGTTCAGAGATAACAACGCTAGTGTTGCTATTGACAGATTCAACATATGCAACATGGTTAGTGTCGCTGGCGGTCCACACAACAGCCGCTTGGGTAGCGGGTGTAAAGCCCACAAGGTCAGGATAATTGCTTGTAGCACATTCGTCCCAGGTATTTGCATTGCCCCTACATGCATCCAGGTTGGCTATTGCATTACCTGTTCTCTTGTACCGCACCCACCAAGTGCAATTCCCAAACGGTGGATTGCCATTTGGATATTTACAGTAAGTCATGTTACCCTCAGTGTTACAAGGAAACGGATTCGGCTCGGGATCAGGGATATTACAACAACTTGCATTTTTAGGTTGTATTGGCCAAGATGCTGTTAATTTGCTTGGTTCATTAGCCAATTGGGTTGCCGAAATCGGTTTGATTGATGTCGCCATTTGCCAAAACAAATCTTCTCTAACAGCTTCCGCAAAATATTCTATACCCAAAATTAGATTGCCTTGTCTAAAGAAAGCATAGTAGGAATGCCAACGTCGTATTAATGATAGGTCGGGTGGTGTATGGATTTTAAGAATCTCAACACCCTTGTCGTATACAATTTCACGACTTGAATTGCTGTCTTCTATGTACGCGGGCCCAAAGTTATCAAACCATTCAACTACCTCTTGATTGGTTAAATTTCTCCATATCTTTAGATTTACCCATTGCCCTTTTAAGTCAGTAAAGGCGATTGCTCGTTGAACAACCTTAGGATCATTGGCGAATTGACTTGTTACATTATCGGCAGCCAATGCCACGCTCCATTCTGAAGGATAGTAAATAGAAAATCCGAAAGCTGGTTCCGTAAATTGGTTCCATTCGGCCAAGTTCTTTGGGTTCATAATTGAGGTAGGATTGTTAGGAACTATACTTGAGTGGATTATCAAGATAGCAGAGAGGATAGGAAGTAATATTGTAACCCTTCTCATTTTTCTCCTTATTATGAGTATTTGATTTGTGCTTTGCCCCAGTATTATGTGGGGCAGGTTGAATAAAGGGGGCCCCTTTAAATTATTGTAAAACGTTTTTTTGGATTCTTCCGCAAATTCCGTGAAAATCACGCCGTTGGGTTTCCTGGAACTCGCTCCTGCAAGAAATCAAAACTGACGCGCCTGGATATTGCGTATTCACCAGGGCTAAGCTGAGCATTAAACCGGTTTTTTCTATGAAAAACTTGGGGCTCTGTTATATCAACATTTTCTCTGTTTTTGATAGAATAAAAGGGAGTTTCACGCAATTTGCGGAAGAGCCAAATTATAGTTGTCGTTGAACATTGAACAGCGTGATCGACTGGTACAGCCGTTACGTGCTCGCCTGGCAGCTTTCTAACACCATGGACGGCCTGTTCTGCCTGGATGTGTTGGAGCAGGCCCTGGCGCAAGGAACGCCGGAAATCTTCAATACGGATCAGGGTTCTCAATTTACCGCGTTGGCCTTTTCCGCACGCTTGGAGAAATCCGGCATCCGTGTTAGTATGGATGGGAAAGGCCGGGCCCTGGACAATGTCTTCGTCGAACGGCTGTGGCGCTCTGTCAAGTACGAAAACATTTATCTGTATAGTTACGCAACTGTGCTTGACTTGGAGCTGGGCTTACAGCGCTTTTCACCTTCTACAACCTGGAGCGTCCGCACCAGAGCCTGAACAACTTGACTCCGGTTAAGGTTCACTTTGAGCCGGAGGCCTTGATATGTTAACACCGATTTTCCACCTTAATCTAACCTCTTTGTGGTCCAGACAATGGGGGTCACCTCAAAGTATGATTCGAAATCCCTTAATTGACATGCATGGAAAAGACTAACTTGCCTTCGATCTAAATAGTTTACTAATTCTGGAATATCAACATGACCTATCATAATTCCACACGCCTTCATTTATAAAAATAAAAGTAACCGTTCAGGGGCCCCCCAGGGGAGGGGTGAACAGAACGAAAAAATCTAATG
>CAZUST010000038.1:0-5035 GCA_964623335.1 uncultured Candidatus Saccharibacteria bacterium | reverse complement strand
TTGGGCGCGCGATAGTTTATTTGTCGTTTGTTATTTTGATTTTGACATTTATGAATGAAACATATTTTTTGGCAATTGAAACTTCCTGCGACGATACTTCCGTGGCGGTAATGCGCGCGACAGAAGAAAAAAGCAAACTCAAGAAAATTGAGGCGCTGTCAAATGTTGTTTCCTCCCAAACGGAGTTGCACGCCGGCTATGGCGGGGTTTATCCGTTTTTGGCCAAACGCGAGCATAAAAAAAATTTACCCGTGGTTTTCGAGCAATCGGTTAAAAATATCGATATTTCCAAAATAAAATTTATTGCCGTTACCAAGGGGCCCGGGCTTGATCCGTGCCTGTGGACCGGTATCAATTTTGCCCAGAATTTGAGTCAAAAATACGGTTTGCCGCTGGTGGGTTCCAACCATCTTGAAGCGCATTTTTTGGCCAATCTTTTGACCTTGGGCGTCGGCGAGGAGGAATTTGCAAAAAATTATCTGCCCGCTGTCTGCCTGGTGGTTTCCGGCGGCCATACTCTGTTATTTTTGGCCAAAGCCATTGGCGATTATCAATTACTGGGGCAAACCGTTGACGATGCCGCCGGCGAGTGTTTTGACAAAGCCGCGCGCATCCTTGGCCTTGGCTACCCGGGCGGGCCTTTTGTTTCCAAATACGCCCAAGAATATATCGACAATGGCGCAGTATCGAAATATAACATTTCTTTGCCCCGGCCAATGTTGCGCCAAAAAAATTACGATTTCAGCTTTTCCGGCTTGAAGACCGCGGTATTGTATCTGCACCAAAAACAAACGACTGAAATCAAAAATTCGCCGGATTACCGGCGCGAAATGTCTTATCAGATCGAAACCTCGATCGTGGATGTTTTGATATCGAAAACCAAACGCGCCGCCGAAGAATTTGGAGTTAAATCGATTATTATCGGCGGGGGAGTCAGTGCTAATCGATCTCTGCGCAATCGGATGGCCGACATGGCCGTCGGATCGGGAATGCGGTTTTTGGCGCCCTCAAGCGATCTTTCCGTGGACAATGCGGCGATGGCGGGTGTCGCGGGATATTTTTCCTTTAGGCGAGGCAGCCAGATAACTAACCCCGAAGATCTGGTTTCTGATCCTAATTTGGGAATATAGATCAATATTAACTGGTTCGGTTATTCGGAATTTTTGATCGTATTCAAATCTTTATCCGAAAACAAACCCGGAACAAACTCTTGGGAGCCGATGGACGGGGAAACGCCTATAAACTTTGAATTACAAAACGCCTTGTATTTTGGAGTCTGTTTTCTGTGTAAACGCGCGCGGGAGGGGCATCATTCAATATTATTTTAATTTAAGGGTTTCGTAATTCAAAGTATAAAAAAAATATAAATTCGATTTCGCAAAATGACAATTTCGTAAAATGGCTTGACATGAGATAGTTATGAATATATATTCATAATATAAAGGTCGTAACGAACAATAAGCGGAATTTTGAGGAAATCGTTTGATATTCCGCGAAATTCCAAAAAAATATGCCAAAATTGGATACGACAGGTCCGGCCGGAATGGGTTCGGGCACCGGACGAGGTATGGGATTTTGTGGAGGAGGAATAGGATGTGGCGGGCGCTGCGGTTGCGGTTGCGGTTGTGGTATGTGTTTTGGATTTGGCCGGCGGCGATTTATCTCCCCCAAGAACGAAATGGCGGTGCTGGAAGAAGAAGAGAAAATGCTTGAAGAAGAGCTGGCCGCTCTTCGCAAAGAAAAAAACGCGCTTGCGGACAGGGGAAAACAATAAGGCATTTTTCGCGGCGCCTCTTTCCGGAAAGAGGCGGGCCGCGTCTGGTTTAAAATTGTTTTTACCGCGCGTCCAAGGTGGCGCGGTATTCCCGCGGAAAAGTTTGTTAATCCTCCGCTTCGCGATCGCGGCGTTGCGGGCGGGCATTCATCCCCGATGTTCTGCATCGAGGTATTCTGCCAGATTAATAAAATTTTAAATTTAAAATATGAGACTTCAAAACAAAACTGCAATAATTACCGGAGCTTGTTCCGGAATCGGCAAGGCAATTGCCGAAATGTTTCTGAAGGAGGGTGCCAATGTGGTGTTTTCGGATATTAATCCTTGTGCCGCGATGGAAAATTATGGTGCGAAAGCCGTTTATGTTAAAACCGACGTTACGGAAAGCGCCGCTGTCGACAATCTGGTGAAAACCGCGGTGGAGAAATTCGGTTCGCTTGATATTATGGTTAACAACGCGGGCATCAGCGGCATGACCGAACTTGCGGCGATGTCCAATTCCGAATGGGACAAAGTACTGGCGGTGAATCTTAACGGTGTTTTTTACGGAGTCCGGGCCGCGGGAAGATATATGAAAGACAATCATATCAAAGGATCAATCATCAATATGGCGTCGATTCTGGGTCAAGTTGGCTTCCCGAACGCCGGCGCTTATTGCGCGGCCAAAGGGGGAGTCAACCAGCTGACGCGCACCGCGGCGCTTGAGTTGGCGTCAAATGCCATCCGGGTAAATTCAATCGCGCCGGCGTTCATTAAAACTCCGCTGACCAAAGGATGCCAAGATAATGAGGGATTGAACGCCCTGATCACTGGCGCGACGCCGTTGGGATGCTTTGGCGAACCCGATGACATCGCTTACGCGGCGGTATATTTGGCTTCGGATGAAGCGAAATTCGTCACCGGCTCCGTGCTTTACGTTGACGGCGGCTGGACCGCGCGGTAAAAAATGGAATTTTGGCGGCCAAAGTGATATTATAAATGAAATTCTAAACCAAGAAACAACCCCGGGGCGGCGCTCCGGAGTTGTTTGGCGGGTAAATAAATATCGAATATGGCCCGACCCCGATTGTGCCGTAATATCAAATTTGATCCGCAAGTAAATTATTTCAAGCCGCAGGGAATTCCCGTGCGGTGTTTGGATGTGGTTGAAATGTCGCTGGAAGAGATGGAAGTGTTGCGGTTGAAAAATTTAGAAGGACTGGAGCAGACCGAAGCGGCGCAAAAAATGAACACCTCGCAAAGCACTTTCGCGCGGATTTTAGCCTCGGCCAATCAAAAAATCGCCGACGCCCTGATTAATGGCAAAGCGATCAGGATAGAGAATAGTAAATAGAAAGCAGAATGATGGATTATTAAGCCGCCGGTTTTTTGATTTTTGAATTTTCAATCAACTATTGATTATCAATCAACAAAAAATTCGCGCGTATGCGCGAATTTTTTAGTATGCATCGCAACAATTATTAGATCAAGAAGTCGGGGGCGTTTTCTTCGGAGATTATGCCGTATTCGGCGATTTGCAGTTCTGGAAATTTGTTGGGCTTGCCGCCGGTTAATTTTATCTCATAGCCGGTCTTTTTGCCTTGCGGCGTTTCAACAATCAAATCAATTTCTTTCTGGTGTCCGGAAATTTCGCGGAAATAGTGCAGTTTATTATTGTTTCTTTGGTAGATGGTTTGGCGCAGAACGCCCATCACAATTAAATTTTCAAAAACCGCGCCCAAATCCGGCCGCAAATTGAGCGCGCGAAAATCGTCAATTAAAGCATTGCGGATGCCCAAGTCATAGAAAAAGATTTTTTTCCGTCCCAAATAGGCGCGCCGTTTATTGGTGCGATAGGGCTCCAGCAGATAGATGATGCGGTTTTTTGCCAAAATACTTAAATAATTGTCAATGGTGATTTTGGTGGTTTTCAGCGACGACGCCAATTCGGCCATATTGATCAAATTGCCGATTTGCATTGCCAAAACCCGCAAAAGATTATAGACCAAGTCGGTGTTTTTGAGATCATAGATGTTGACGATATCTTTAACCACGCTGTTTTGGGTGATATTTTTGATTTCTTCAATTTTATTATCGGCCAAAATCACTGCCGGATAACCGCCATAAATCATATTTTCTTCCAGATGGTGCGACAGTAAATTGCGGTCGGCAAATGAAAGCGATTTTTTGAAGTCAATGTTTTTCCCATGAAAAACCGCGATTTCGTCAATCGTCAAAGGGAACAAAACAAATTCTTTATAGCGGCCGGCGAGGGTATCAAATTGCCTGGTTTTGGCGCGCAACTCTGACGATCCGGTGGCAAAAATGATGTAATCGGCGTTGTCGGCAAGCAATTTCAAAGATTTGGTGCTTTCCGGCAGATTTTGGATTTCATCAATAAAAATGAAACGCGAGTCCTTGCCATTATTTTTTTGGTCGATGACCGATTTTAATTTTTCCAATTCGGGAACAAATAATTTTTGGTCGTTTAAATCATCAAAATTAAAATACGCGCCGCCATGTTTCTGGCGCAGGTGATTCAAAATGGTGCTTTTGCCGGTCTGGCGCGGCCCCCACAGAAAAATGATTTTTTTAGCGGGACGAATGATTTCAGCTTCCAATTGGGGAAGAATTTTTCTCGGATTCATAGTTTTCTTTAACTATATCAAAAACATATAAATTAGTCAAGTCCGATATACTAAAAACATTGTTTTTAGTATATCGAATGCTTTTTAATTTGTAATTTTTGTGAGTAATTTGTAATTGTGGGACACAAATTTAAAAAGCGCATTTATGCGCTTTTTAAATTTGTGCCGAAGGTGGGAGTTGAACCCACACGAGGTTACCCTCACAGCATTTTGAGTGCTGCGTGTATGCCAATTTCACCACTTCGGCAAAAAAACTTAAAGATTATCTATCGGCATAATCCTTAAATACTTGGTCCATATACATTAAATCTGCAACTGACTCTCTTCCTTTCTTGCTTTTTATGTCAAGAGTTTTATACACTATCTTTGTTCATGGAATGCTAATTTTTCTTCTTCGTCGGTTATCGTGTGAAAACCTCCTTTTTACTTATGATAAGGTAGCGCGAAATTGGGGAAAAAGCAAGGGATGTTTGTGGGATTTTTTTGCATTTGTAGGGGCGGGCTTTATGTCCGCCCGTATTTATCGGGCACAATAGGGCAACCACAAGGGTTGCCCCTACGAGTTTTTGTCAATGAATGTTTATTTACCCGCCAGAATACCTCGGGGCTTTGCCCCGGGGATGAATGGCGGGGA
>CAZUST010000037.1:0-5135 GCA_964623335.1 uncultured Candidatus Saccharibacteria bacterium | reverse complement strand
TGTCAAGTATGGCCTTTCTATTTGCGAGAAATTCGCTACCCCAGTGAGTGGTTACTTTTAAAACTGGCCCTTGACAAAAAATATGGTTTGATAATATTATGCAAGTATTAATGCGATATTAATCAATTTCAGATTCAGATGAATTTCGTTTATATCAAACCCGTTGCCACTAAACACGCCATTCTTTGGGGAGTGGAGTTTCGGGTTTGGGATAAACTTGATACGATATAGAAGAGGTAAAATCTACTATACGAATTTCATAGAAACAACCCACACCCGGAATAAAAGCCGGTTTTTTTGTAACCGAAAGCAAAAACTTGCGGTTACAAAGGAGCCCACTTAAGCTCTTTAAAAAATTGGTGCCGCCGCGAAAGTTACGCGCACTGACAAGGGGTAAGTCTATGGCAACTCATACAACCGGATGTATTTCGGCATCAAGCGGCAAGGCCGCACTCATGCATCGCCTTACGAATATCGAAGGAAGCCTCACCCCCTCGAGAAAAAAATTCTGGGTGAGTAGCTAATGGAGGAACAATGAATAATGTAATCGGCCAGGTGGAAAGAAAGATAGCCAAGCTAAGGGCGAATGGCTACCGCAACATCATGGTCATCGGCGATAAGAACGGCAGTATTCGGATTAGCAGCATTGATCTGGATGGAAAAACCGTCATAATCGAGATCAGCATAAACAAGCCGGATAATTGGCTTAAGGATTATTTTGTTATTTGCAACTCGATTAACAGAATAATCCGAAGTTGCGAGGTGCCTATAATCCCGGACAGCTTTGGATGGCGCGGTTTTCGGACCGAGTGAAGATTCGGCGCTTCTTTATTTGGAGAGATTCAACAGTTATCCCGAAAATGGAGAAATCAAGTGCGAGGAACCCTTTGCTATCGAGAAAATGGAGAATGGCGGAAATCCCGGCCTGAACGACTATTCGGCGCTTCTCATTGTTGAAGCGCTGCTCAAGGAGGTTGATTGAAATGGCAGAAATGATTGACGACGAGGGGGAAGTATATATCATCGTCCCCCCCGTTGAAGAAATGCAGGGAAAAATTAGCGATCTTTTTTTGACGGCGTTATCAAGCCATGGATACGAGGTAATTAGGGGCGAGGTTGTAGACGGAAAGGCAGTCGCCCTGGCAAAAAATCCGGCCGGAATATCTGTCACCTTTCTTCTCGATCCGGCCTCAAAAGAGATCCAGATGATGCATACCATGCCATTGGTCTATCGTATTTCCGTGCACGACCATGGCCTGGCGGAAAAAATCATGGATGTTTCACTGCAAACCAGGAGGGTTAGCGTACTTCTGGACCGCAACACGCGCGAAATCGTGTTGATAACCGCCATTGATCTCTTAGGAACCCCTTCGTTCAATGAGATATTTCAATCCATCAAAAACCGGTGGCAAGAGATCGAGGAAATCCGGAATTCCGGCATCGCCGAATTCGTTGATGTCGCCAGATCCGGTACCCGGGCCGAGACATTTTAGGCAAGAGCCGCTACTTTTATCTATTTTTTACAGAAATCAGATAAATGAGGTAATACGACTCATCCATAAATACGGGCAAAAAGGCAACAGGCGCGCAATTCAACGATGGGAACGAAACTAAACCGCCGACAACTATACGTTATGGCAAACTTAAAAACAAGTTTGCCTTTTAATTTGATTTAATTGCCGTTGTGAATTTATATTTTTCTATTGTTGCTTTGCCCGTTCCCCGCCATCCCAAACGAATTGATTGTAGGGCGCGTTGGCATAAACTGAAAAAAACACGCCGCGGCAAAAATTGACGCAATTTTATCGTTAGCCAAAATCTTTTTAATCGCCGCCACGAAGTCCATATGATCATTTTATTGCCGAACCTTCCGGCGGCAGATGAAAGTCTCCGGCGTTTTGGAGATAAGTGCCGCCGGTTTTCCGATCAATGCTTTTTATTTCCGGGGCAAATTCGCCAAGAGACACGCGGTAAGACATTTCCGGCGGAAATATGATAACAATGCCGGAAGGTAATTTTATTCTTATCTCCCCGTTACCTTCTTCCTCCGGGCGCGACCGCGGACCGGCGCCTTCAATATTCGGGAATAATATTTCCGGAACGGAACCGCGCCGAACCGGCAATTGAATAATATTTTCTTTGAGCAGGCCGGCAAACTCAAGCGTTGAAACAAAATTCAAAACTGCCTGCGGCGCCGCTTTGGCAGTAATACCGAATTCGGTTTCCAAAAGCGCCGGGAGGTCAAGCGGCAAAGACGCGTTTTCAAAACGCCGAAAAAGTTTTTCAAAAAGTACGGGGTGAAGAGCGGCGTCAACGATTGCCGGCAGGCTTAATTCGGCCGGATACGCCAAAATCTCTTTTGCCATAGCGGTCAGAGCATAAGACGCACGGGCGCGATCCAGCAAGCCAAAGTGCACCAATGCACCGATTTTGCCCGAAGCCGCGCCGGAAAACGATGAGTAGCCAAGCCCCTTCGACAAAGACAAGCGCGAAAACGGTCCCTGGCCCAACCCGTCATAAATTTTTTTTGCGAATTGGACAGTTTCGGGCAACGAGTACAAAGGATAAGCGCAACTGCGCTGTTTTTTTATTTTGTCAGTAATGGCGGTGATCATATTTTTTATCTTTTTTTATCTTAACAGAAAAAGGAGCGCGGCCGCAACTGTTCGGATCGCGAGATTTCCTTATCGCGACAAGGCTAAACCATATTACTATCCACACTATCGAATGAGTTATCCACAGGTTATAAGATAAAATATGCTTTTTTATCTTAATTATGAGATAAAAACTTTAACGACCGAACCGAAGCGGCTGTGATTTGACTGTGGATAACCTATATATCTTTGAACCGAAAAACCCTTGAATTCAAATACTATTGGAGGAATCCAACCTTTACGATAACGCAGGAGATAGACCCAAAAAAAAATTCCGTAATTCAAAGTATATATGGCCATTGATTGGGATTGTTTAATTTTTCGTTAATCGGTGATTGGATTGAAGCAGAAACTCGTTTTTTGCATGACGAAAAAACAGCTTGATGAACCATTGAAAATCGAACCGGAGGGGTGGAGAATCTTTTAATATGGTTTTTCCGGCCGCGATCCGAAACCACGACCGATGGCCTAGCGAAACGGATGCCGTTAACGTTCAAATAAACTACTGCGCCCCGATAGTTTGATTCCCCGCCAGGTATTCTGACGGGGAAATAAACTACCGCGCGCCCAAGGCGGCGCAATAGTTTGATTCCCCGCCAGGTATTCTGACGGGGAAATAAAAGAACTCTCATTCCATAAAAACTTTATTACGCAAAAACCCTGATCTCGCGGTGCTTAATTGAAAAAACAAAAAACCATTATTAATGGTTTTTTGTTTCGCGCACAATAATAAGGTTCCGCCGTAGACCCGGCGAGGATCACAACCGTCCCTCACGAGCATTAAAACAGACCTGGTGGTGGACCTGGCGAGAATCGAACTCGCGCTTCCGCAATGCGAATGCGGCGTCTTGCCACTTGACTACAGGCCCATAATGGCCTGTTTCAATACTTGCTACGGATAGGGGCAATGTGAATGCTTGTCCGCCACAGCCTTAGCGTTGGCGAGCCGACAACATAGCGCTTGATTACCTTTATCCGCCAAAGCCACGGAAGGCAAAGCAAGTTTTTACAAATGCTTTTTTAATTCTTTGAGGCTGGTAATTCGAATGATTTCCGGATCGGATAATTTGGCAAACCGGCCTTCCCGGTCGATCAGAATCGGCTTGATTCCGATGGCTTTGGCCGGAAACATATCGTTTTCCAAAGTATCCCCCACCATGACGGTTTCTTCGGGGTTGGCGCCCATTTTTTCCAGCACCGCCAGAAACGCTTTCAAATCGGGTTTTTTGGCGTCGCAAATTTCAGGAGAAAAAATTTCGAAATGGCGCAGTTGCGGAATGCCGCTGACCGCGAATTTATTGCTTAAGGTGAGGATCGCCTTTTTTTGCGGCAGATCAAGAATGTCTTCGGCGTCGCCGTAAAGTTTACCCGATAACCGTTTTTCAAGAAATACCGCCAATTGTTCGCGCCGGTCGCGCTCTAGAACCAAACCCAGTTTTTGGATGGCTTTATCGGTCAGCTCGTCCCAGTTTTGGGAATCGATCAAAAATCCGGGAAGGGCGGCGCCCAACTTTAAAATATCGTTATCGGAAACCGCCAGATTGAATTCGCGAAGCTTTTGGGCAATACGGCCGTAATCGGCCATGCCGCAACTGGCCAACGTGCCGCAAAAGTCAAAAATCAGCAATTTGATCATATTTAAATCACATTTAGAAATCGCACCAAAAGTGCAAAAATCAAGGAACTGACTGATTTTAATAATTCCCACCACCAGTGCGAATTCATAGTGCGGTGTGAATAGACATAAATTAACAAAAACCGGGCAATAAATCAAGCCAAAGCGACTTCGACACCCACTAAAAATATTTTCAAGGACCGTTCATAACCCAAAACAAGCCCCAAAGACCCAATAGCGATGGATAAAAACACGCGACCTTACCGACTGTCCTACTATAATTTTATCAATTCCTAATTAGCGATACTAATTAGCATTATACAATGACAATACAATACATGACCCTGTCAAATACAAGTAGAAATGTCATCTTGACTTTTGTATAATTAGTGTTTTTATTTTTTGGAAAATCGCTTAACAATTGATTTTGGCGATTTCCGCGGCGATCCGTTTGCGCCAGGGATGGCTGGCCGGCGGGCAGCTGGCGATTCTTTTTGCCGGAATGGCGGCAATCGCTTCTTTGATTTTTCGCGGTTTTTCGGGCAGGATTTTGAAGTTCAGATATTTGTTCCGCAGGCGGATCGCCAGCGATCCGTCCCGCCGTTCTTCCATTAAAACCGTATCCTTGCGGCGCACGGT
Organism: uncultured Candidatus Saccharibacteria bacterium; assembly: GCA_964623335.1. Taxonomy (GTDB): domain Bacteria; phylum Patescibacteriota; class Minisyncoccia; order Minisyncoccales; family UBA5738; genus UBA5738. Next base: position 227 of record CAZUST010000037.1, on the reverse strand, counting down.
AACCTCCTGCTCTTTGGCGATTTGAATCCATTGGTTTTTGAACCTGATCGTGAAATCGTTTTGCACCAGTCTTTGCGATTGCACGGAAAATATCGCGCCAAGATTTGATCTTTGGACATCGGACAATTTTAGGTGCAGGTCGGACATTATTACTTTTAAATGACAGCACAAGGGTAACCACTCACTGGGGTAGCGCCCGCAGGGCGCGGGATTCTTCCAATAGTTGC
>CAZUST010000036.1:0-5941 GCA_964623335.1 uncultured Candidatus Saccharibacteria bacterium | reverse complement strand
CGCGCGGCCAAAGCCGCACAATAGTTTGATTCCCCGCCATTCATACCCGGGGCAGAGCCCGGGGATGAGTGGCGGGGAAATAAATCCGCGGGCGGGAAGCGGAACGTAAATCCGCAAAAAATATATTTTTAAAAATGCGTTCCCAAAATGCGTTTCGATACCGCGGGGCGTTAACTGCGCGGACCGGCAAAAAAAACGCCTCCTTGGTAATCCTCGAAATCCGTAACCCCTAAGACAAGATATCGGGAAGTTGCGGATTTTAAAAATCAAACTTTCGCGAATACGCCGAAGATTGATTTCTAAATCAGGCTCCGGCGAGCGGTTACCGCGTACTTTCGCTTGACAGGCAAAAAAATTTGGCTTCATAATATGTTAAAGCCGTTTTTTTAATTTAATCCGCGCCGCCAGCACCAAACGCAAAACGGCCGGACAAAAATCGAAATGATTACCAATTGGCCAAGCATCACGTTGCAAGCGTTCCAAAATGTTTGGCAGGGAGTAATAATTGATTTCTTGCCCAAATTTTTGGTAGGCTTGATCGTGTTTATAATCGGTTGGATTTTGGCAACCGGACTGGGAAGATTGTTCGCCAAGCTGTTGCGGAAACTTAATTTCGACACAATTTTTTCACAAAGCGGCTGGAAAAGCGCGCTGGAAAACGCCGATATCCGGATCAATCCATCGGATTTTTTCGGAGCGATCGTTAAATGGGTGCTGGTAATTGTTTTTTTGCAGATATTCGTGCAAATTTTGGGTTTAGGGGCTTTCGCGGACTTTTTGGATAAGGTTTTGAATTGGCTGCCCAACCTGATTGTGGCGGCGGCGATATTCGTAGTGGCGATCATCGTGGCCGATATTCTGGAAAAAATCATAAAAGCATCGGTATTGCGGCTTGAGATCCGTTACAGCAATCTTTTGGGAGCGATCGTACGCGGCGCAATATATATTTTCGCGATATTGGCAATTCTGTTGCAACTGGGCGTGGCGGAAAGCATCATTAACACCATGATCATGGGCTTTGTGGGAATGTTTTCGCTGGCATTTGGCTTGGCATTCGGCCTCGGAGGCAAGAATGCCGCCGAAGAGGCAATTAAAACCGTCAGCGAAAAACTGAAGGACAAATAATGGGGAATTGGCCAATTAGGATCGCATAAAAACCGGGAACACGATGTTTCCGGTTTTTTGGAGAGTTACCGGGTAAAAAATAATGTTAATACCCGAATAAGCCGAATTCGCACGCGCAATTGACAAAATGGGGATTTTAACAATGTGCCAATGGGGTCTAAAGATTAATATAAAAACCCCCCTGGGCTTTTTACCCGCCGGAAGACCGCGGAACTCGGCTCCGGGGATGAATGGCGGGGAATCAAACTATCGCGGCGCCTTGGGCGCGCGGTAGTTTATTTACCCGTCGAAATACCTTGAAGTTCATCCCTCGAAATTCATCGGTTCGAGCGCGAACCGCTCCGCAGTCAGCCCCAGGGCAGTTTATTGTGAGGCGCGATTTTACAAAAAAACGGCTCCGCGATATCGCGGAAACCATTTTTTAATTAGGATTTAAAAATCTCCGTCGACAAATATCTTTCGCCGCGATCGGGAAAAATAGTCACAATCGTACCCTTATCGATCTTCCGGGCGTAATGGCAGGCCACCAGCAGAGCCGCGCCGGCGCTGGGACCGGCAAAGATACCTTCTTCAGCGGCAATGCGAGCGGCCATTTCTTTGGCTTCGGCCTCGCCAATCTCCACAATAGTATCCACCAGTACCTTTTCGTGGCGCGCGCAAGGAAGATTATGCTTGAGTACTTGGGGCGTTATTCCGGACTCAAGAGGCGACGCGGCACCCCAAATCTTGGGCTGAATACCAATGACGCGAACTTCGGGATTGCTGTGGCGCAATTGGCGGGCAATTCCCGAAATCGTGCCGCCGGTACCGACACAAGAAATAAAGTAATCAATCGGACCGTTGACTTGCTTGATGATTTCCTTGCCCGTGGTGCGAAAATGGGTCGCGCAATTCTGTTTGTTGGCCACTTGGTCCAAAACCACCAGCGAAGGGTCTTTGGCAACCATATCATTTACCAGATTGATCGCTCCCTGACGCCACATTTCGGACTTCACCAGGATCAGTTTGGCGCCAAAGCTTTCAATCACGCGTTTGCGTTCGCCGGTGATGGTTTCGGGAGCCACAATTATGGCTTTATAACCCTTCGCGGCGGCAACCATAGCGATACCAATGCCGGTGTTGCCATTGGTGGCTTCGATGATGGTTTTGCCCGATACCAAAATACCGGTTTTTTCCGCATCCTCGATCATCGCCAGAGCCACGCGGTCTTTCATGGAACCGCCGGGATTGAAACCCTCGAGCTTGGCATAGATCTTTACATTGGGATTAGTATTGAGTTTTTTAATCTGGACCATCGGCGTATTGCCGATAGTCTCGATAATTGTAGGCATGTGTTTTTCACTTACAAGATACAAACGAAATCGACTTTCTTATCGCTTACGCCATAAACATCGAAGTGGAAAGATATTTTTCGCCGCGGTCGGGGAAAACGGTGACAATAGTGCCTTTTTCCATTTTTCGGGCGTATTTCGCGGCCGCGAACAGCACGGCGCCGGAACTGGCTCCCACAAATATTCCCTCCTCGCGCGCGAGCCTGCGGGCGGTCTTATAGGCATCCTGCTCGTGGATGTTGATCACAATGTCGATCAGGCTTCCTTTGTGGTCCCGGCAGGGCAGGCAGGGTTCCAATATTTTGGGAACGCGGCCGGATTTCACCGAGCGCAAACCTTCAATCTTTTCTCCCAGATATGGCTGAATGCCGACAACGCGCACATCGGGATTTTTTTCCCGCAGACGCCGGGCTATACCGGTAATGGTGCCTCCGGTTCCCAATCCGGCGATAAAATAATCTATCGGGCCATCAACCTGTTTTAAAATCTCGCGTCCGGTGGTCCGATAATGAGCCAGGCAGTTTTGTTCGTTATCGAACTGATTGAGCAATACCAGCTTACTATCTTTGGCCGCCATTTCCTTAATCATGGCCACCGCGCCGTCGCGCCACATTTCGGGCTTTACCAGGATCAATTCGGCGCCAAACGTCTTGATCATTTTGCGGCGTTCTTCGCTCATCGATTCGGGCATGACAATTATTGCCTTATATCCCTTAATCGCGGCGACCATAGCCAGACCGATGCCGGTATTGCCACTGGTGGCTTCGATAATGGTTTTTCCTTTGGTAAGCTGGCCGGTCTTTTCGGCATGCTCGATCATCGCCAGAGAGATGCGGTCCTTGATGGATCCGGTGGGGTTCGAACCTTCAATCTTTGCCAGAATCCTGACATCAGGATTGGGATTGAGCTTGACAATCTCGACCATAGGGGTGAATCCGATCGTATCCAGAATAGTGCCTATTTTCATTTTTTTTATCCGAATTTCTTATCGGGAAGTAATTTATTTTTTTTATTTATTTGTAAAAATCGTTGTTTCTTTTTGCCTCTGCGGCGCCAAAAAAATCCCTCCATTGGGGGGACGGTTTATCTTTTTACGCCTAGCTTTTGTGCGTGTACGAAACCTGCCCCCTTATGGGATAAGGGTAATATAAACCGGACAACCCGATTTTTGGCAGGTATAGCGTTCCATATTTTGATAATATCAATTATTGCCAATCCATGTCAATAGCTACGGGCAATACTATAATGTGTGTTCAGACGTTTTTTGTGTTAAAATGCGTAATTGAGCGGAGTGTGTCGTCCGCTGTTTATTACTTATAGTTAATATATGATGAACAAAATTGACGCGGTGATCGCGGCGGGAATCGGCGAAGTAACGGCTTGGTATTTTATTTATTTGTTAGGACAACCCGGAGCGATCGAAAAACTGGGAGTGTTCGGGGGCATCCTATGGTCGCTTGCGGTTATTTTCCCGATCTTGGCAGTTTGCGGATTATGGGTAGCGTCGCTTATCGGTAAAAAATACCTTTCGATATATCAACTGGCAAAATTTTTACTTATCGGAGCAATTGCAACAATTTTCGATTTGGGAATATTGGCGCTGTTCATCCAATTTTCGGGGATAACCGCGGGTATATATTTTATAATTTTCAAAGCGGCATCATTTATCATCGCTACCGTATTAAAGTATGTTCCCGACAAACTTTGGGCTTTTAAAAAAAGCAGCACCTCCAACGTGGCCAAAGAGTTTATCCAGTTCTTCGTCGTAACCTTTATCGGGTTGGGAATAAATGTATTGGTGGCAAGTTTTATCGTAAACCAGATCGGACCGCAATGGGGTTTGCCGGACAAACTTTGGGCAAATTTGGGCGGAATCGGCGCGGTTTTGGTGACTTTTGCTTGGAATTTTGCCGGTTATAAATTTTTTGTATTCAAAAAGTAAATCTAAATCCTTGTTCCAGAGCGAACAATCCCAAAAAATGATATGGAAAATCTTGTCTTATACCGCAAATACCGGCCGCAGAGTTTCGCGGATGTCATCGGCCAGGAGCACGTAACCGTTACGATCGCCAACGAGATCAAGAGCGGCCACGTGGCTCATGCTTATTTGTTTTCAGGCCCGCGGGGGTGCGGGAAAACCACGACGGCCCGCATAATCGCAAAAGCGGTAAATTGCCTGAATCGGAAACCCGATGAAGCGGAACCCTGCAACAAGTGCGCCAATTGTCTGGAAATCCAAAGCGGGCGAGCGATTGACCTGATCGAAATCGATGCCGCCAGCCACCGCGGAATCGATGATATTCGCGAACTGCGCGAGGGAATCAAATTCGCGCCCACAAAGCTGAAATACAAAGTTTTTATTATTGACGAATGCCACCAATTGTCCAAGGACGCGGCCAATGCCTTATTGAAAACCCTGGAAGAGCCGCCGGCGCACGCGATTTTTATACTGGCGACCACCGAACTGCACAAAATTTTGCCGACCATTTTGTCGCGTTGCCAACGGTTTGATTTTCATAAACTGGCATTGCCGCAATTGGTGGCGCGGCTTCAAAAATTGGCCGATTTGGAGGGGGTGCGGATTGAGAAAGCGGCGCTGGAACTGGTGGCATTGAGCGCGGGAGGGTCGGTGCGCGATTCGGAAAGCCTTTTGGGGCAAGCCCTGACTTTTGCGCAAACCACGGGTGCGCAAACCACGGGTAAAAAAAGCCGAATCGAAGCCGGCGACATTCGCAGCGTACTGGGAATGACCGAAACCAAAGCCGTTGAAGACTTGGCACGGCTTGTAGCCAAAAAGGACGCGGCCGGCGCGGTAAATTATTTGAATACGATTGTCGAAAACGGCTATGACGTGGCCGAGTACGCCAAGAATATCGTGGGTTATTTGAGGCAAGCGCTGATTCTTTCGATCATCGGCACCGCGGATTCAAAAAACGACAGCGCACTGATCGTAGGTCTGACCGAGGAAGAATTCGCACGATTGAAGGTTATGGCCGGCGCGATGGGGCAGGACAGGATCAAGAAAACCGTTGAAATATTTCTTGCCGCGCAGGAAAAGATAAAATATTCGCCGATTCCGCAGCTACCGCTGGAACTGGCAATCGTGGAATCTTGCGCGATCCAGTAAAACAGCTTAGCTTGTAAAAATCATTGTAAAGTGGTTAAATGATTGTTGTGCCGTTTCAAAAGGCAAAATCGCGTCTATCATATTCACGAAACGGCCCGCGGAATCACGAAGCGGATGCCGCTAGCGCGGCATCAAAGATACATCTTTTCCCGGGCCTATCTCCGGATAGACTCACGCAGGGAAAATGACGGGCGGGATTATTTCGGATTATTGGGAATAATGGCCAGTAAAAGCGCGGATATCAATAGGTAAATTCAGGATTGGATCAATGGAATTTGTAAAAATTGCGGGGTCGTCTAACGGTAGGACACCACTCTTTGGAAGTGGCTATTCAAGGTTCGAATCCTTGCCCCGCAGC
>CAZUST010000035.1:0-6551 GCA_964623335.1 uncultured Candidatus Saccharibacteria bacterium | reverse complement strand
AACTCTTGCAAAATAAATGGTTATGTGTTATAGTATGATTACGAAAAAATTGTTCTATAGATTCCCGGATAATTGTTATTGTTCGATGTTCTATAGGCTGCCGCATATTTGCAGCAAGATGCTTAATACTCTATGGTATTAAACGGCAATTAAAAGAATACGAATAATATTAATTAACCGACCTTTTGTTTTGATTCTTTCTCTTTTCGCGAAAGGTTAGATCTATGAACAGTTACACTGGTTTCGCCCCTCGGGCGAAACAAAACTTTGGCCAAAGTTTCAATGGCCGCCGTCCTCGTTTTAACGGCAGAAACCGCCGGCGCGACGACCGGCGCGAGAACATCGATGTATCTCGTTTTGTTAAGCGGGCCGCCGAACCGGGTACCGCCGGCGCGGAACAGCCGATAGCTCACAAATTCACCGATTTCGGGTTTGTACCGGCTTTGGCCGCCAACATCCAGCGTTTGGGTTTTAGCGAACCTACTCCCGTCCAAGACCAAACGATCTTGCCCGCAATGAAAGGACGCGACGTGATCGGCCTGGCCAATACCGGCTCGGGCAAAACCGGTGCCTACCTGTTGCCGTTGATAAATATGATCACCCAGAACCGCAAATTACGGCTTTTGGTGGTTGCGCCCACCCGCGAATTGGCAATTCAAATAAATGACGATTTTCGCCGCTTTTCCCGCGGAATGGGCTTGGAATCGGCCATACTTGTGGGCGGCATTCCGCCCCGGCCGCAGATCATGCAGCTCCGTACCGGCCCGAACTTCGTTATTGGCACGCCCGGAAGACTGAAAGATTTTCAGCAAAACAAACGGGTGAATTTTAAATCTTTCACCATGGTCGTTTTGGATGAAGTTGATCGCATGCTGGACATGGGATTCATCGAAGATATCAAATATTTGATGGAACAAGTCCCGGAAAACCGCCAAACATTGTTTTTTTCGGCAACCATGCCGGAAAAAACGCTAAAACTCGCCGGACAATTTCTGAAAAACCCGGTAAAGATTCAAATCAAATCCAACCGTTCTGCCGACAACGTGGAACAAAATATCATCCGTGCCGGCAACGGCCAGGCAAAATTTGACGAACTCAAAAAGTTGCTCGATTTGCCCGAAGCGGAAAAAGTCATTATTTTTGGCGACACCAAATTCGGAGTGGAAAAACTTTCCAACAACCTGCAGCGCGACGGCTATAAAGCCGACTCGATTCACGGCGGCAAACGCCAGAATCAGCGCCAAAAAACCTTAACGCTCTTCCGCGAAAGCAAAATCAGCATTTTGGTTGCCACCGACGTGGCCGCTCGCGGGCTGGACATTAAGAACGTGACGCATGTCATTAATTACACGGTGCCGCGCACATACGACGATTATATCCATCGCATCGGCCGCACCGGCCGCGCTAACGCCAAAGGTTGCGCCTACACTTTCGCCAGCTAAAACAGATATGAAATCAAACTGCCGCGCCCCCAAGGCGGCGCGATATTCCCGCGGAAAAGTTTGTTAATCCTCCGCTTCGCTGCCGCGGCGCTGTAGGCGGGCATTCATCCCCGACGCGAAGCCTCGGAGTATTCTGCCAGATTAATAAAAAAGCGGGTTTAATCCGCTTTTTTGTTCATCTGGTATAATATCGCGGCAAACCCGATCCCGTATCCGATAATTCGCGGCCGCCGCTTACTTTCTCCGGTTGCCTTTCTTATCCCGGTGTTTTTTTTCGAAACGATGATGCGCGATCTTGTTTTTGTTTTTATTGGAATTATGGGAATTTTTCATATTTTTATGCTAATTTCACGCCAATCAAATTTATATTTTCCAAATGTATTTCGCTTCCGCGATACAAGCTCGCGGGCGGCGGCCTTAGCGAAGCGAATGGCGCTGACGCGGCATCAAGGATTTATCATTGCAAGAGTACTTGCGAAGTACCTAATGAATCCTTATCCATCGGCTCCCAAAGGCTTGCCCGGACTTGTCTCCGGATAAATTTACTGATCCGACGGTCGGGGAAATGTTACCCACCCGCCCTTTCTTGAGCGGTCCGAAATGGCTTTTTTTAATGACTTGTTCAGCCAAACCAAAAAGGAACGGCGCAGCTCCTCCATCGTCAGATTATCATCCTCGAAGAGAGCAATATTTTCGGCGCGGAAACGCGTCGCCTCCTCCATTGTCGCCTGGAAATCGGACGAGGAAAGCCTGTTGTGAAAAGCCAGAAACTCATCTAATTTTATTGCCATATTTTTTATTGTTTTAAAATAAACTGCCTCGGACAAAGTCCCGTAGTCTTCCGGCGGGTAAATAAACTATCATGCGCTCAAGGCGGCGTGGTAGTTTGATTCCCTGCCAGGTATTCCGGCGGGTAAATAAAAAACGACCTTCAAAACATGAGTCGCAAATGTGGTCGGCGCCCGCGCCTTGCCAAGCCGTTTATTTGTAGTTCAAGCTCCAGTCAATTAACTATAGCACCCAATCGCCGAAATAGCCAGCAAAACAAAAAACCGCTCCAAATTTCGGAAGCGGCTTTTTGTTTTTTACTACGCGCGGGCTACATTAACCGCCGCGGGACCCTTTTCGCCGTTGACGACTTCAAAGGTAACGGCATCGCCGACCCTCAATTCATCAAAAGCAACGCCTTTCAATTCCTTTGAGTGGAAGAAAAGATCCTTGGCCTCCCCTTCGCGGGAAATAAAACCGAATCCCCTTTCCGTAAGAGTTTTGATAGTACCGTTCATGTGTTTGTTTTTGCTTCTTTACGCACAACGAGAAAGCCGACTATTTTTTCGCGTTTTTTAAACTGCCCCTTGACTATACACCATAAATGGTTTTTCTCCAAATTTACCAAGTTCCCGCCTTCCCAAAATCCCGGCGCGATTGCTTAATGTATCTGGCCCTGGGCCACGTAACGGTAGATGCAATAAAAATGGGAAAGAGTTCCCGCTAGCACAAAAAAATGAAAAAGTTCGTGGAAACCGACCTTGCCGCTTAAATTGGGCTTCTTGAGCGCGTAAATGACGGCGCCGATGGAATAAAAAATTCCTCCGGCCACCAACAGCGCAAGAACCGAATGGTACCTTCTTAACGGATAGATCAGCGTCGCGCCAACCCAGCCCATCAACAGGTAAAGGCCGGTATACGCCCGGCGCGGCACAAATTTCCAAAACTTCCGGAAAAAAACTCCGGCGGTACCGACGCAAGCTAAAACCCATATCAGCACAAAAAGGACAACGCGCAAAACCCCGTTCGTAAGTATCAGGCAAAAAGGCGTGAATGTTCCGGCGATCAGTATATAAATAAAAGCATGGTCCAATTTCCTTATCAAACCGACTTTTTCCGCCGCCGCCCCGAATAAATGGTAGCAGGCGCTTACTCCGTACAACAAAACCGCTGAAATTCCGAAAATAAGGAATGCCGCCATTTGGAGCGCGCCGCTTGCTTTCAATGCGAGCGCGACCGTTCCGATGGAAAACAAAATAAATCCGGCCAGATGGGAATAACCGCTAACCGGATCCTTGATCTTTATCGCCATACTTTAACTGTATTATTATACTACAATTCTGTCGATTAAGCTTTTACAATTAAAGAACCCTCGTCATTATTTATGACATTACCGGATTTAAATCAATGTCCAAATCAATGATCAAATCAATGATCAATCTTGACACAAAATTTTGGTTTTGATAGGGTTAGATTAACTTACCGAGCGGTAAGTCAATGCGCAATGATCAAAATTATGGAAACAATTGCGGAACAATCAGAAAATATCGTCGGAGACACGAAGAAATACATCATTAATGCGGCGCGCCAGCTTTTTTCCAAATACAGCTACTTGGGCGTTTCAATGAACGACATCGCCCAAAAGCTTGATATCACCAAAGCGGCGCTTTATTACCATTTTGTCGGCAAAGCCGAGATTTACGAAAAAGTTCTTGACAGCGTTTTTAACGATTTAAGCCTGGCCGTTTCTCAAGCGATGCGCGAAGACACAACCGATAAGAAACTGCACGAATTGATTAAAAATTATTTGGATTTCGGTTTTAAAGAAAAGAATCTTATTAAATCTTTGATGTTAAAACTGCCGCCCGACGAACACAAAATATCAAAACATATTGCCCGGTTAAGAGAACAAGTTGCCCATTTGATTCAGCCTGCGGTTGAAGAAGTGATGGCGAACAAAAATTTAACCGAAAAAGTTGATAGTAAATTTTTAACGTCCATGCTTACCGGCGCGATGAATGAATTGCTTTTGGAATATTCATTTTCCAATAAAAAAATCGATTCGGAAAAAGTATCAAATCAGATCATCGCGGTTTTATTTTAAACCGACGCTTTGGCAAAATCAGTTTCCGCTTTAAGCCAAAAGAGAGTAAAATGAAGTTAAAGCATATTGCCGGCTTTGTTTTAACCCGATTTTACTTCCATGATTAACAATTTTGCCAAATTGACGCAGAATTTAAATTCTGTCCGGATGGCGAAAGAATCAACTAGCGTGATTTTAACGGAATTAAAGCTGAATTCGCTCAATTAAGGATTAATTTGGCTTGGATTTTGTTAAAATATCAGTAAATATATGTAGAAGTTATCGCGAGTGCGCAAATTAGCGATGGCGAAATATTTTAATAAACTACCGCGCGCTCAAGGCGTCACAATAGTTTGATTTCCCGCCATTCATCCCCGGCGCGAAGCCTCGGGGTATTCCGCCAAACTAATAAACAATAAACTGCCCCGGGGCAAAATCCTGAGGTATTCTAACGGTTAAATAAATAAAACGATATGGAAAAAACACCGAATCAAAATCTTTTGGAGGAAATATTGGCAAATTTCAAAGGCAAATCGCTGGAAGCGCTGGTTTCCAATGATTTGATCAGGAAAAATATCATTGAATTTGCCGACAAAAAGATAAAAGAAACGATATTGGCCGATAAAAATTTTCCGCGGCAATCGCAAGAGGACAAATATTATATGGTAAGGAGCATCCTTTTAATGCTGGACAAAGCTTACCAGAACGCGAAAAACGCGCCCGCGGTGCGCAAGGCGCTGGTGAATTCTTTTATCCAGAATATTTTTTTGAAACCCAAACCGCAAGTTGACAGGTTCCGCCAAGAATTCGGCCAAAATCCCCCCGGGTTTTTGCTTATCAGCCCCGGAAAGCTGTGCAATTTGAAATGTTTCGGCTGTTACGCCAACAGCTCTTCGGCGTCCGCGGAAAAATTATCATGGGACGTACTGAACCGGATAATTGACGAAAAAGCGGAATTATGGGGATCATATTTCACGGTTATCTCCGGCGGCGAACCTCTGCTTTACCAGGATCAGGGAAAAACGATGATTGATCTGGCGAAAGCTCATCCCGACAACTACTTTTTGATGTACGACAACAGCACGCTGATTGACAAAGAAATGGCTCAAAAAATCGCGGAAGCGGGCAATATCACGCCGGCGATTTCCGTTGAAGGTTTTGAAAAAGATACCGACGCCCGCCGCGGCCCGGGAATGCACAAAAAAATCGCGCAAGCCATGAAAAATCTCAAAGAGGCGGGCGTACCGTTCGGAATTTCAATCACGGCGACGAAAAACAACGCCGAAGCCGCGGTAAGCGACGAATTGATGGACTACTATTTTGACGAATGCGGCGCGGTTTACGCTTGGATATTCCAAATTATGCCCATCGGAAGGGCCAAAGGGCTGGATTTGATGGTCAGCCCCGAACAAAGGCTGGCAATGTACCGGCGCACCCAGCATTTGATAAAAGACCGCAAGCTTTTTATCGCGGATTTTTGGAACAGCGCGCCGGTTACCGATGGCTGCATTTCAGCAGGCAAGCCGGGCGGATATTTTTACGTTGAATGGAACGGCAATATCACGCCCTGCGTATTCAATCCGTATTCGCCGGTCAACATTAATGATGTCTACAAAAAAGGCGGCAATCTCAACGATGTTTTCCGCGATCCGTTTTTTAAATCCATCAGGAAATGGCAAAAAGAATACGCCCTCGACAGAAAGCCCGAGGAAATGGGCGATTTGCTGGCGCCATGCCCCGTCAAGGACCATTATTGCGTAATGAAAAGCTTTTTGGATGAATACCGGCCAAAACCGATTGATCCGGCCGCGCAAGAATCCTTGGAAGATCCCGATTACCAAAAGGGCATGGACGAATACGGCAAGAATGTGGTGAATGTCATGGATCCGGTTTGGCAAAAGGAATATTTAGGGAAACCGAACGAGTGATTTTTTAAATCCGTTGCGGCCGAATTTGTTGCGGCAACGGCGCGGAAAAGGGCAATTACGCGAGAAGTTTTAGCCAGCGGCGCGATCGCGCCGCTGGCTTTGAATTTGTATTTTAAAACCGGCGGCAGAATGACATAATTAAAAATCAAAATCGAAAATAGCGTTATCTCCCCGGGAAAACTTCAATCAAGCAAAATACCGCCAGCTCAAACAGACCCCGACCGCCCCATACTGCTTGAAACGCTTGGTTTATCGATAAAGAATTGGCCAAATCCCTATTCTATAATCGCTAAATCGCCCAAAAGAGGCGATTTAGCGACAATTGGCTGC
>CAZUST010000034.1:0-6830 GCA_964623335.1 uncultured Candidatus Saccharibacteria bacterium | reverse complement strand
CCACCGGCCCCCCGTGATTATAATGATACCTCACCTCCGCCTCCGTCAGCGCCCGATTATAGATACGAACTTCGTCGATGATGCCATTCACGGGCACTGTGCCATTACTATATGCACCAATAGTAAAAGATAGGTTATTATTAACATTTGCACCAATTCCCGTCTTTGTTATTTGACCGTCAGGAGAACCATTCCGATAATGTTTTAAAGTTGTTCCAGACCTTATAAGAACGACGTGTTGCCAAGTATTTGGAGAAAAATAAGCGCCATGCTCTAAATTCCCAGTCCCCCAAGCCCCATTAGTAATAGAGGAAAGAAGCTTAAGGTTTGTGCCATTACCACTATATGTAGTAAGACCACTATACCATCCTGGGTTATTAGCAGAAGCACTAGCTTTTCCTAAGAAAGTCTTTTCTCGATTAACTGCTGCGCTCCCAGTATAGTAAATCCAATATTCGGCTGTAAAATCACCAGTGCCGAAATTCAAACTACTACCATTTCCGCAATCCACATAATCATCCTTGCCGTCAAATTGCAGGGCGCCGCCGTTTTTGCCTTGGGTCCATTTGGGGCCGTTGACCAGCGTGCCGTCATTGCCGTTGCCGCTGGCGTCAAACGCGGTCTGCCCGCCGCCTTCGTCAAAGCTCCAATAGCCCGCCAGCCCCCGCGTCATCGTATCTTCGGGAATCGCCGCCCCGCCGCCAAAAAACCCGTTGAGCGCCAAGGTGCCGCCCACTCCCGCCAGCATCAAACACCCCGCCGCCGCCCAAAAAGCCGCCCCTCTCTTGAAAAACCCCCTCCGCCCCCTTTGAAAGGGTCGGACCCTTCTGAAATTTTTCAAAAGGGTCGGACCCTTCTGAAACCTCTGAAACCTTTTTTTAAAAATATTAGCTAATTGAGACATATATTCCTTAAAAGGGTCGGACCCTTTTAATAGCGTTTTAATAGCGTTTTATTCCATGGTTAACTTTCCCAAAGTTTTTCTAGCCGCGTGGTTTATTATCGCGTCCTTACAAAATTCCTTATAAATTTCCATGCTGGAGAAAACATTATTCAAATAATCGCGCTTGATTATATTCAAATTACGCAAGCCGAAAGATTCTCCCAAACTGCAAAACGGATAATCTAGCGCGAATTGAAACGCTTCGTCAAAATTTTTTGCCGCCGCTTCAATGCCTCCGGGGAACAATTCAAAAACATTGATTACTTGAATATAAACATCCAAATATCGCAAGTAATTTTCGTCCGTCACTTTCTTACCCTTATATCCTCCTTGGAAAATCGTGCCCACTCTTTTATCTTTAAAATTTCGATAAACGGCATAACCAGCACCTAATTTTTTCATGAACTTGCTAACTCCTCCTTTAATAATTTCTTTTAACAGCAAATGAAAATGATTCGGAGACAAATGAAAAGAAATGATCTCCGTAAGCGGGCGGGGGTCTCCCCATTCTTTTTGCCACTCAAAAGTATTGCGTCCGCCAGGAAAATTTTGCGGCCCCAAATCAGCCAAAATCATTTTTTTCATTTTAATTAAATCACCCAAACATGGAGCTAATTCCCTTATATCGCGCTCATCATTGAAAAAACGCAAGCCGCGCATAAAATACCAATAATCGGTTTTACTCAAAAATATCGGCTGTTTGTTATTGCCTTGATTGTAGGCATGGATAAAATCTCCCACACCAAAAGGTTCAACTCTTACACTCATATTTTTTTGAATATTTTCAAAAGGGTCGGACCCTTTTGAAATAATTGATCGCTTATTAGTTTTCCACCGCCGGCTCCGGATCCGGTTCGGGCTCCACCGCCGGCTCCGGATCCGGTTCGGGTTCCACCGCCGGCTCCGGATCCGGTTCGGGTTCCACCGCCGGCTCCGGCTCGGTGGGTTCAGATTCGGGTTCAGATGGGTCAGTTGCGGGAGGCTCGGAGGAGTCGGGATCGGTAGATTCAGTTGCGGGAGGCTCGGAAGTTTCAGAGGTTTCCGTAGGTTCAGGTGTCGGAATAATCGTTTCTTCGGTGGTAGTGCCATTGCTGGATGGCGGCTGGTTATCGGAATTGCTTATCGCTAATGAATTATCATTTCCTCTTCCGCCGATACCCGACCCGGTGTTTGACGGCTGATTGGCCGAATCATTTATCACTGATGAATTATCATTCGCTAATAAATTATTATTCTCTTCGTCCGCGATTTCTTCCGGCGCGGCGGGAGGCGTGACGGTTAATTCCACCGGCGCAGGCTTGACCACCGGATCATAGCCGGGCAAAATCGCGTTTTTGACATCCAAAACCAAACCGATCAAGCCGGTATATTCCGTGGCCCGGGCGATTTGCGTAGGCCCCTTTTTTGTTTCGGCGGCTTGAACCTGTTTTAAATAATTTTGCTCGTTTTGCGCGATCTGCGTCAGCTGTTCCTGGACATAAAGGCCGAGATCTTTGCCGGCCAGCGACAATTTGTCAATCGCCATTGACGCCCGGCGCTGGGCCGCTTGCCAGATATTGTCTTGGATTTCCAGCGTTTGAAAGGAATAATCCACATAGTAGTTGTTTTCATCTTCGGTAACATCATTAATCTTGATCCCAAAATCAAAATCATCCAGATCGGCGGCCAGAATCGCGGTATTGTCAACGCCGGTTTGGGAAATAATTTCTTTCCCCAGAACCGTCTCCCGCGTTTCGGAATCGGCGGCAAAAATCGCCGCGCCGCCGAAAAGCGCCAACATTAAACCAATGACAAACCCGTTGTGGTATTTGACAAAATCCAGCGCCTTGTTTTTGATTTTTTCGCTTGACATATTTTTTAAAAATGATAGGCTGTAATTACTAAACGTGAAGCGGATTCTATACGAGTCCGTTTCGTTTTATTTTCTCTTGCATTTTCAGTAGATATTTAAGATATTCAAAATCCCGAAAAGAAGCGCCGGCAAATTGCCGTATTTCTCTGGCGGTTCTCGGCCCGCGGGACAAAATTAGAATTTCCTTGTTATGATTTCTCAAATACTTTAGAACCGGCAAAAAATCGCCGTCGCCGGACAAAATCAACGCCCGGTCAAAATTATCCCTCTCTTTCATCAGCCAAAAAGCCATATCCACATCGCAATTGGCTTTTTTCTTTGTTGAGCCGTCATCCTAGTCATATAATTTGACCGGTTTAAGATGCATTTCGTATCCGAATTTATCCAATTTGAGATAAAAACGGATTTTTTGCAAATGCCGGCCCAATAATATCAACTCCGTTTCGCTTAATTTCCCGCTGTCCTTTTTTATCAATTCAGACAAATATTTTTCCAGTTCAATCAAGGAAACGGCATCGTTGTCCATATAATCAAATTTGAATCTGTGAATCTCCACTCCGCCAAAATACAAAGCTCTGGATATTTTGTATTTGTCCTTTAAATAATTCAAAAGCTTTTGGTAGTCTATTTTCCAGCCCAAACTTTTCTCTCCGCCGTAAAAAAGATTTGCCGCGTCAATGAACGCGTAATTGTTTTGCGCCGTTTTCATATCTTGATGATAGTAAAAAATCATACTTGCCGGAAGCGCGCCAACGGATTGCGAAGGTTTCGCGAAGGTCTAACTTTTGCATTATTTTTTCAAAGATTGCCAGATTATTGATCATTGATTTCTCCCGATTTTTTTGGAAGCAATTTTTCAGAGGGTCTAACCCTCTGATCAGAGGGTTAGACCCTCTGAAAAATCCTCATGCGGGGAGTCCCGCCAAAGGCGGGACTCCGTCAGATACCAAATTTCTACACACTACCGGGCACAGCGGAAACCAACGCCGCTGTAGAAATCCGCGGGCAAACCGTCCAAACCCAGAGCGAAGACGCCGGCGTCGGAAGCGTTGTACCAACCGCCGCCGCACCGAATGGCCCGGTAAGTTGTGGTGGCGGTTTCGTCGCGGCCATAAGTGTACAACCGGCCAATGCCGTTGGCGCCGGTCCAGCCGTCGTCGGGCGGCCTTGAGTTTGCCGCCGCGCCGACAAGATAATAGGCAACATTCCACTCGCCCCAGTTGGCGACCCCCGCGCCGCCGTCGTTGTTGACACCCGGCTGATCCACTTGCGAAATGATGGCGTCGGTCCATTCCCACACATTGCCGGCGATGTCCCAGACGGTGTTGCCGTTGGACAGGGCGTGGACGCGCAGTTGGGATTTGTTGTTGCCGCCGGAAACATAGCCGGTGTCGGACCATTGGTTGCCGGTGCCCGAATAGCCATAGACCGCGCCGCTGTCGCGCAGTTGGCAGTTGTCGGCAAACGCGTTGGCGGCGTCGGAAAGCGGCAAGCGCAGGTTGCAGGCCGACACCGCCGGGTCGGTGCCGGCGGCCAGCGAATTGGCCGGATCGTTGTCGGTGTGGCCGGTGGCCAACTGCAAGCCGGCGGCGGCGTCAATGTCGTTGATGGGCGTGGCGGCAATGTTTTCGGCAATCGTCATCCATTCGGCTTCCGAAATCAGATGATAGCCTTCACCCCGCGCTTGGCAATAAGCGCGGGCGTTTTCTTGCGACACGCTCGTCCACGGCGCGTCGGCAGCTTGGCTGGTAGCCGCCCCGCCGACATTTTTGGCCTCATATTTCATCACGCAAAAGCCGGGCAAAGTGCCGTATTTTGCCGAACCCGGCACCCAGACATAGCCCTCGGGGCAGATCTGTTCAAACTTGTCGGCGATAACCTTGTTTTCCACGATCAGATTGCCCGTGCCGGAAAGCGAAAATCCCGTGGTCGGGCAAGAAACCGAACCAAAATCGCCCGCCGCGCAGATCCTCATATTTTCATCCAGCAAAGTGAAATTCCGGGCCCCCGAAACGGTATCAGCCAGCTTCAAATTCAAGTCGCCGGTAGCGTCAACATAGAATTCGGCGTAATTGGAAGCGTCGGAAATAATCCTCATTTGCGGCGTGGCGCCGGTATTTTCCAGAACTTCAAATCTTCGGGTGGGAGAAACTCCGGCAGGGTTGATCGCCAGCTTGCCGCCGGTGGTGTTGGCCGCGGGCGGCGCGAACGACCCGATGTCGCCGACGCAATCATCGTCATAGGTTGTGGTCGGCGCGGCCACGACTTTGCCGTCCACCCACTGATCGTTGGCATCGCCGTCCCAATCATTGTTTTCGGTGGAACGATAGATCTTGTAGCCCGTGGCGCCGGTAACCGCCGACCAAGCAATGGTGTTGAGGGAATCAACCGCGCCGGTAGTTACGGTAAATTGCGCCGTACTGGTGGTTTCGCCGTTGCCGTTAATCGCGGTTACTTTGTAGTAGTAACCCGTGGAGCCTACGCACGATCCGCCGGCGACGGTGGTTGCCGTCGGCATACCCGCCTCGGAGATATTCAACTGGCGCAACGACAGAATACCGCCGTAGGCAGTGATGTTTTGCTTGACAAACAGGCTTGATTCCCCCGCGCCCTCGCCGCCGATACGCACACTGCCATCGGGCGCCACGCGGAAAGCATAGCCGCCGTTATCATTGCCCAGCACCTTGAAGCCGCCAAAAATGGCGTTGGCGTTGGCAATGTTGGCCAGCACATCGCCTGCGGGCGCGTAGTTCAAGCGATAGACCGAATTGGCGGAGGGATCGCCCAGCGTGGCATCCCAGTCCGCCACGATGATGACAGTCGCGTCGTTGTCGGTGATGGTTTGCGTTTGCCCTTTGCCC
Source organism: uncultured Candidatus Saccharibacteria bacterium (assembly GCA_964623335.1). Lineage (GTDB taxonomy): Bacteria > Patescibacteriota > Minisyncoccia > Minisyncoccales > UBA5738 > UBA5738. The sequence continues at coordinate 1,174 of CAZUST010000034.1, read as the reverse complement.
GCGCCGGCCACGATCGTGATCGTGCCGCCGATCCACTCGTCATCGGTCCACGCCTTGCTTGAATCGGTCAAGGTTGTCGCCGTGGTGGTCGCGGCCGTGCCGAAATCGCCGGCCTGCTCGTTGGCGCGGGTGGTGAGCGTTAAATTGTCGGCGCGATAGATCGTGCCCGCGGAAATCGTGAGCGGCCCGTTGGAAACGATATTGGAAACGCCCGTGTTCATAAACTGCAGATCATAGCTGATGCCCGTGTCGCCGGCCACATTCACCTGCAAAGGCCGGTTGAGCACAATGTTGGCACTGCCAAACTCGGCCACCGTTTCCAAAGTGCCGTTGGCCGCGATCCTGAATTGCAGAGCGCCCGAATAATCCGTGGCGCCGATGCCGGTGGCCAAACTGACGATCTCGCCAAAAGTCGTTGCCGTGCCATCCGTGATATTATTGATAAACGATAATTTTCCGCCGCTCCCAATCGCCGCCGCCCCCAAATTTTCCAAGTGCAGCAAATCGGCCGCCGCTCCCGAAGAATCGCCTCGCACCGTCAACTTCCCCGCCGGCGTCGTCGTCCCGATACCGACGTTGCCGGTGTTCGGATCAAAGACAAGGGCGTTCGTTGAAGTCGCATTGCCCGCCCGGAACCCTCCGTTCACGTCCAGCGTATACCCCGGCGTCGTCGTCCCGATGCCGACGTTGCCTGAACTATTGATACGCATTACCTCATTAGTGCTACCACCCGTCATAAACCGCATATCTCCGGTTGCCGACGCCGCTGCAAGATTTAGTCCATTAGAACCAGTGTCTGTAGTTAAAACAACCCTTCTTGCCAAAGCGGGAACGGTCGCATAATTTGTTGCATAAGAATTTAAAGAACCAATAGAGCCATATGCTGATACAACAACAGAAGCCCCTGCAGCGACAGTGTTGGCATTATTAAGAACACGTATCTGCGAAGGAAAATTTACTGATGTCGTGATATCCAAAAAAGTTGAAGTGGACGGCGTTGCGCCAATTCCTACTTTGCCATCCGCCATAACCACCAAGCCCGTACCGGTGGAACCGGAAAGATTGGCAACCGTGGTTGTCGCCAAGCTGTCGGAACCAAGCACAGACAATTTTTCCGTCGGCGCCGTCGTCCCGATGCCAACGTTGCCTTTCAGCAGGGTTTTGGTAATGCTGT
>CAZUST010000033.1:0-9401 GCA_964623335.1 uncultured Candidatus Saccharibacteria bacterium | reverse complement strand
ATGATTTGCTTTCCGAAACGCGCGAAATGCGCAAAGAATTGCTCAAAAAAATCGTTGGTGAGCCCGAAGGCGAAGTTTGGTGCATTTCAAAACATCTGCTGGCGGCGTCTTACCGCTTAATGGAAGTGGGCACCAAGGAATTGGCGTCAAACAAAAACGATGCCTATGATTTTTTTGAAAAATCTTTCAAGCTCTACACTTTGTTCTGGGGATTGAATATGGGCGCCATTGACGCGGCCGGAATAAAAAAAATCGGCGATGGCGCCATTGGCAAAAACGACAAAAAACCGCAAGGATTCGTGGGAAAGCTCGGCGACTTGGTCAAACGGGCAATCAACTGTTGCATTGAGTGATTAGTCTGCCGTGATTTTTGAATCCAAACTCTTTACCTCTTCGGCAAATTCGCCCCGGGCCAGCCGCGCGGCGAATTTTTTGGGAAAAACGATCCTGATGCCCGACGCCAGCCGCACTTCTATTCCCTCTTCTTCTTTCCCGCCGCCGTGATTGTTCCCTGCCGCCGGACGGCGGTTTTTTTCTTCAAAATTCATTTCTTTTGCAATATCGTTGTCGCCATCGTTTTCGCTCTCTTCGCCATCGGGCAAAATCAGCCGATTCTCTTTTAGCATTCCCGCAAATTCAAATGTCGCGATAAAATTTTTTGCCGCCAGCGGTGCGGCAGAAAAAGAAATGCCATAATCGGAAACCAAGACTGCCGGCAAATTTTTGGGTAAATTTTGCCCCGCAAAACGCGCGGCCAGCGCGGCAAACAGCGCGGGCCTTGCCGCCGCCGCGAAAATTTCTTTTTGCCGGGGATTTTTTGGATAATCAAAAAGCGGCGGGGCGGCGGGAGCAATGGAATAATTTCCGGCAAACCGCTCCAGGAGCCCAAAGTGAGCCAGCGCACCGATCTTTGCCGATGCCGCGCCGCAAAACGAACCATAACCCAATCCCCGTGCCAGCAACATCCGAGAATGCGGTCCTTGCCCCAAATCGTCAAAAATTTTTTTTGCCACTAAGATCGCGGCGGGCAAATCCAGCGCAGGATAGGCGCGGCTGCGGATTTTTTTGCCCGCGCCGGGATTTTTGTTTTTCCCCAATTCTTGCACCATTTCTTTATTTTTATCTTTTTTTATCTTACCAAATAAAATCTAGAGGCGCAAATAAAGAGTTTAGGCTTAAAAAATAGCTTAATCCACAGCCAAGCGGAGTTTTCCACAGGTTGCGAGATAAATTCATTATTTTTATCTCAAATATGAGATAAAAATATATATACGCCACCCGTATCCCCTGTGGATAACCAAAAGCAAAACCGCCCAAAGGCGGATTTAACTCTGCTAAACATATAACATTGACCGGTGGACCTGCGGGGAATCGGACCCCGATTACCTCCATGCCATGGAGGCGTGATACCACTATACTACAGGCCCGTTTACGAATCTGATAATACAATAAATTTCCAATTTTGCAACCTTGGTTTGGCAATAAACCATAAACTATCCCGAGGCAGAGTCTCGAGGTATTCCTCCGCGGCGCTAACGCTCCGCGATTGGAAAAGTTTGATTCTCCGCCATTCATCCCCGGGGCAAAGCCCTGCGGTATTCCGGCGGGTAAATAAACTAAATTTGCTCTGCAAATTTTTGTGCCCCTGCCAGGAATCGGACCTGGATCTAGAGCTTAGGAGTCTCTCGTTCTGTCCATTGAACTATAGGGGCAAATTCCGCTATGGCGGAATAGTTTATTGTAAATCGTAAACAGTTGACAGTAAAATCCCCGCCAAACAACGAAAGTCTACCAAAAAACGAACTTGTTGGCAAAGTAAGAGGATGATAAAATATCCGATAGCATGTCTCTTTGAATTACAAAATCTTTAAATTAAAATGCTATTTGATTCCCCGTCATTCATTCCCGGGGCAAAGCCCCAAGGTATCCTGGCGGGTAAATAAATTTTATGCCCAGAAAAATCATCTCTCCCATTGTCCAAATTGCCCAAAAAGTCTGCCCGGCAGTAATTACCATTGTTGTTTCCAAAGACGTTTCCAAAGTTGAAGGTTATTATCTTGTACCCATGGGCGACCAGCAGGCTATGGTTCCCAAAATCAACGATACTCACGGCGAGACCAAGGTTGGCGGCGGCAGCGGTTTTATCATCTCCTCGGATGGTTATATCCTTACCTGTTCCCATGTTGTCGATGACACCGATGCTTCCTACACCATCATTGTCGACCCCGAGCACAAATATTCCTGCCAAGTCTTGGCCAAAGACCCGTTGATCGACATCGCCATCCTGAAAATCGAAGCCGATCATCTTCCCGCCTTGGAAATGGGTGATTCCACCTTGATCCAACTGGGCGAAGATGTTCTGGCTGTCGGCAATCCCATGGGCGAATTCGACGACACTCTTTCGCGAGGTATCGTTTCGGGTTTAAGTCGGCGCATCACCGCCTACGGCGGCAGCAAAATGCATGAAACCAGCCTGCGCGGCCTTATCCAAACCGACGCCGCCATCAACCCCGGTAATTCCGGCGGCCCGCTGGTGAATATGGACGCGCAAGTCATTGGCGTGAATACCGCCATGGTTATGGGCGCGCAAAACCTGGGCTTTGCCATTCCGATTAATTACGCTCGCAATATGTTCGAAGAAGTTTTAAAATACGGCAAACTTAAACGGCCCTTCATGGGCATCCGTTATATCATCCTTAATCCCGAAATCGCCCAGGCCAACAAACTTCCCGTCGATTACGGCGCCCTGATCGTGCGCGAAACCTTCGGCGAACCGGCCGTAGTAAAAGGTAGCGCCGCCGACAAAGCCGGCCTGAAAGAATACGACATTATTCTTGAGTTTAACGGTCAAAAAATTTCCCCCGAAAAACTACTCACCGACGTTCTTCAGGACTGCAAGGTTGGCGACCAGATACCAATGGTGGTTCTGCGCGACGGCAAAATGATCAATTCGAGCATCTGTTTGTTGGAAAGAAAAAATTGTTAAACCGCAACGCGATCAATTTAAAAACGGCGCTAAAGAGGCCGTTTTTAAATTGGTACGATCATGCCAAAAAGGCTACCCTCTGTTAAATTTAGGCGTGACAAATGCCAAATAAATTGCCGCCAGCCCCACCAAATCGTAAACGATCTTTGCTCCCGATTTGAACGCTCCAAAAAGCTGGCTGATCAGATCATAATCGAACAAACCGATCAGTCCCCAGTTCAAACCGCCCACAATCACCAATACCAGCGCCGAGACATCAAGCCAATTGAGTTTCATAAATTTAAAAAATGAATTAAAAACGAATTTATTGATAATTGATACTCGACCTTTTATTTAAATTTATTACACCAAATCACGCCCCCGCGGTCAAGGACAAACAAATTTCTTCCCCCGGCTTTACTCTTCTCTGCCGCCTTCCGCTTCGTTTCAAACATTCAATAAACCGCCCCGGAGCTGATTGCCGGGCGGTTCATAATCTAACTGATAAGCTTCGAAGTATTCCGACGGATAATACCGCGCGCCCAAGGCGGCGCGGTATTTCTGCGGAAAAGTTTGTTGATCCTCCGTTTTGCTGCCGCCACGCTGCGGGCGGGCATTCACCCCCGACGCAGAGCATCGGAGTATTCTGCCAGATTAATAAATACCGGTCTCCATTATTGGAAACCGGCCCTGATTAAACTAACCCTATCTGACAGTTACCGCAATATCGGTTTTTTTGTAATTGCTTTCCCCTATTACGCGGATCCTCGCCTGCGCCGCATAATCGCCCGGATTCAAAAATTTTATCGAACAATCCGTCCCCTGGCAATCGCTGATCTTTTTTCCGCTTTTTTCATCATACCAATCAATCACGTAACTGCCATTGCCGTGGTTATCATACCACACCTTTAGTTCGCACGGTTCGCCCACATTGCAATAAACCGCGCTTTTCTCCGGATAAAGATTGGGAATCCCTTCCTCCGGTACGCCGATCCTTATCGTAGCCCTGACAAGCGGGGATGCCGCGTCGTACGAATCCTTGACATAGGCGACAATCTCGTACAGCCCATCCCCTTTGGCGCCAAGCGTTATATTCACGTTCTTCCCGTAATCACGCTCGCTGACAACTTCATTCCCGAAATAAAGCGTTACGTAAAAATGCTCTATTTCGGCGTTCTCGTTGGGAGTTGACGAACCGGCGCGCGATATAATAATACTGTTTTGATTTTTCCCGGTTTTTTCCCGCACTGAAAGCTTCAATTCGGGTGTTGCCGCGCTGACGACCGGAACCGTAATTGTTTTTTCTTTACGGTCGCCCGCCTTATTTCGCACTACCGCTTTGAGCGACGGACTTTTGCCGTCCGCCGGTAGTGCTTTGGCGTAGATATCGGTTTTCAGCACGGTTGGATCCTCGATCTCCAAAACTTCGCTATCGGTTTCCCAACTAAAAGCAAAGTCTTCGCGATCGCATCCGTTGCGATCAATCTCGGCTTTCACCGTCCGCGTTTGACCAACCGCTATTTGCCGCCGGTTCTTATCGTCGGTAAAATATACCTTCTCGATAACCGGTAAACAATGTGACACTGACTTGGTCTTCAAATAAACCGTCCGGCTTCGGCCGTCGGAAACGAATTTTATTTCTTTTCCGCCCGTCACTATTATCACTTGGATCGCTTGGCCGGTACCAGTATAGATCCCGTTCTCATACCAATCGCCGGAATCATCTCCCTGAAGTATCACCGCCCGCACATCCGGTTCGATATAGAAAGACGAAGAGCTGTCCGGATATTTGCTTTCACACCCCCTCGAACACATTACCGCCAGTTCATCGCCCGGCCACACAGCCGCCCCGGCGGTTTGCAAGACCAAAAATAATAAACCGATTACCAGTAATCTCAATTTCATCCCATGCCACCTCCTCAATTCTTTCCGCCGTTTTTAATGAACCGCGGTAAATAAGATAATACCACATTATTGCTCCGTATGTCAACATTATTGCTCGTAACATTATTGCTTGTAACCATTCGCTGAATATTTGTATTTAAGGTTGTTCCTCGAGGTACTCGTCAAGGTGCAATCTCATCAAACTTGCATTTTAAGCTTGTTTTGTGATTTTCCCGGTAAGTGGTTACTATTGCTCCGTAAGCAATCAAAAACCGCCATTTAAGATGGTACCATCTTCAAAGTTATCCTCTTTGAATTACGAAACGCTTTGTATTTATCTCCCCCTGCGTAATCGCGGCATTGAACTCCTCCAAATAAACTAAACTGCCCGGGGCAGAGCCTCGAGGCATTCCTCCGCGGCGCTAACGCTCCGCGATCGGAAAAGTTTGATTCCCCGCCATTCATTCCCAGGGCAAAATCCCGCGGTATTCCGGCGGGTAAACAAAATAGTATTTGAATTTAAGAGTTTTGTAATTCCAAATTATCCCGTTCAAATTATTTCGGCTAACTCCGCTAGTTGTTTAATTTTCTTCCAGGCAACGTTCTCCAGCTCCGGATCGTAAGGATAAACCGCCACTCCGTGGCGGGTCAGTTCAAACGCTCCGACATCATTGATTCCGTCGCCCACATAGATTATTTCTTCGACCGGAACATCGTATTTTCCCGATAGTTCTTTTATTCGGACGACCTTGGTCGCCGCCTGTCCCGAACTGTAATTTATTTTTAAAAAATTCCCCGCCGCGTCGAATTTGAACGACGCGTGCGCGAAATAACCGTCCACTCCCGCTTTCCTGGCGACCTCTTCGAGATAAATATCGATTCCGCCCGAAATTAAATACGATTTGTAACCCTTGTTCCGCGCGAACGCGATCGTTTCCCGCGCGTCGTGTTTCAATTGTATTTGATTGAATATGCCGCGAATATAAGTTTCGGTTGCCTTGCCGCTGTTGATATACATCTCCTCAATTATTTTTACCCCGTCGGCAAACAACATTTGGCCGCTTTCCGTTTTGCGGTATATTTCCTCCAGACAGTCGCTCGGACATCCCAATCCCGCGCTCAATATCGCCCAAGAAGATCGGTTTTCCACCAGCGTCCCGTCAACATCAAAACATATAATCTTGTTCATTTTGGATTACTCAAAAGTTTTTCAAAATTTCCGCGCAGGGATTCGGGCGATTCATCGATAAACCGCCGGTCTTGGGATGAACCAGCATCCAATCAACCGCCTTAATAATGTCTTCCGGCTCTTTGGCCAATTTACCGTAACCGAATTTGGTTATTAACTCCGCGTTATATTCTTCCTGTCCCGGAATCGGATCGGTCATGATTATCCGTTTGCCCAAAGCCAAACATTCCGAGATTACCAGCCCGCCCGGTTTGCTGATCACCGCGTCCGAGATTTTCATATATTCGTCGACGCGGTTGGTCCAATTTATCAGCTTGAAATTTTCCGGCCGGCAGGGGATCTCTTTCTTGATCTTTTTATATAATTTGTCATTGCCGCCGCACACCACCGCCAAATTTATTTTTGGTTCGCGCGCCAGCAAACTTATGATCGTCGGTACCACAAAATCCTTGTTCATCCGGCTGATAAAAAGCACTGTCGGGCGCGGCACCTTGAAACCCAACCGGCGCCGCAACAGATCGGGATTGTGTTTGGCATAAAATTTCGGGCTTACCGGGATACCGGTAACCGATATTTTATCCGGCTCGATCCCCACCCGCACCAAATCGTCTTTCACTTCCGGAATCGCCACAAAATACCGGTCCAAATCCTTCACATTGCAATACGAATGGCCGTGGTAATCGGTTACCACCGCGCTCAACAACCCTTTGGGAATGATCTTGCGGCAAACGGGCGCGATTATCGGCGCGGCCACCACATTGGTAAAAATTATCGCGTCGGCTTTCTCGTTTTCCAAATAATCCGCCACGCGCGAATTGATCACATTCTGATATTTGCTCAATTTCTGGAACGCGGTCGCCACCAATTCTTTATCAAAAGTTTCATAAACTTTGCCCCATACGCGGGGAAAACGATCGCTCGAAATATCGTAAAATTTCTGGAAAAATTTACCCAGTAACGGTTCGATAACGCAAAGATCAACGTGTTTTACGTATAATTCCGGCAGATTGTTTTTGGCGTATTCCTCCAGCGCCTGGGCCGCTTTGATATGTCCCCACCCCGTTTTCATCGATACGACCAGTATCTTTTTTTTTGCCATAGGTTAAAAATTAACTGCGGTTGTCCGCCCGGCTCCTCTCGATTATGAATTTCATCAGCGCCGCGCTTTCCTTTTCATCGGCCGCCCAGGGATCGTATTGGGTTTGATGCGAAAACACTTTCCTTCCCGCGTCCTTCCATTTCGTTACCACTATTTTATTCACTAACTTGTCCACGTCCTCATCTTTCCAGGCTTCAGCCAGCAGCTGCCGCCGCACCCACTCAAACGACATCGCCCATAAAATTTTCGTCTTGAACTCCCGGGTATCCGAAATGAAATAAACCCGGCCCCAATAAAACCGCTCCCGTTCATTCTTCTTGAATTTTTCCTTGAATATTTTCATTTGCTTTGCCCGCCGAAGTTTTAGCGAAGGAAAGTGGATAACTTGTTTAAAACCATGTTGGCAACTCTGCTCAAAAATTGTTAATCCAATCTCATTTTCCGTCTTTCCGCCCCATCGACAATCGCAAAAAATTCTTGCGGTCTTTTTGCGGACATTTATACCGGATTTATTACGACTATTCCTACAATGGCATATTCCCGTGCTTACGAACAATCTTCTCTTCGCGCTTGGTCAACAGCGACTCCAGCAATTTGGTCAAAACCGACCGGGTATCCTTGGGATTGATTACCGCGTCCACCTGCCCCAATTTGGCCGCTTCGAACGCGCTGGCCATTTGGCGCATCTCATTAATCTTTTCTTGCTCGAATTTGGGCGCATCGTTGCGCTCCGACAATTCGCGATGATAAATGATTTTTACCGCCTGTTCCGGCCCCATTACCGCAATCTGCGCTCCCGGCCAAGCCAATACGCGGTCATAACCCAAACAGCGGCTCGCCATCGCGATATACGCGCCACCGAACGCCTTGCGTAAAATTACCGAAATCTTGGGCACCGACGCTTCCGCGTAAGCGTACAAAACTTTGGCGCCGTGGCGAATAATACCGTTATGCTCCTGGTTTGTCCCCGGCAAATAACCGGATGTATCCACCAAATTTATCAGCGGAATATTGAACGAATCGCACAACCGCACAAACCGCGATACCTTGTCCGAAGAATCGATATCCAGAACGCCCGCCATCAATTTAGGCTGGTTGGCCACCACGCCGGCGACATACCCCCCCAAACGCGCGAATCCCGTCACGACATTTGCCGCGAATCCTGCTTGCACCTCAAAAAACGAATTTTTGTCGAATATCTCCTCGATCACCGCTTTCATGTCGTAACCTCGGCCGCTTTCCTCGGGCACCATGTCCAGCAGCCTGACGCTGTCCTCCTTTTCAAAAAGTTCCGCTAAAAGGTTTTTTGACCGCGGCGCGTCGTCCATATTGTTCTGAGGCAAATAACCCAGTAATTTTTTGACCCCGGCAAAACAATCCTTTTCGCTGGCGTAACGAAATTGCGCGCAGCCCGATTTGCTGCAATGAACGTTCGCGCCCCCCAAATTTTCAAATGTCACATCCTCTCCGGTAACTTTTTTAATGACCTCCGGTCCGGTAATGAACATTTGTGAAATGTTATCCACCATGAAAATAAAATCCGAAAGCCCCGGCGCGTAGCACGCGCCGCCGGCCGACGGCCCTACGATCACCGAAATTTGCGGCACTACGCCCGACGCCTTAACCATCGCGTTAAAAATTCCCGCGTAGCCGTCGAGGCTCGCCACGCCCTCCTGAATGCGTGCTCCGCCCGAATCGATGATCCCGACCACCGGACATCCCGTCTTGCGCGCGTGCTCAATCACTTTAACGATCTTTTTGCCGTGCATCTCGCCCAAAGATCCGCCCATCTTCATGAAATCCTGGCTAAACACGCATACTGGCCGGTTATTGATCTTGCCAAAACCGGTTACCACGCCATCGCCGGTAATTTTCTTTTTATCCAAACCCAATTGATTGAACCGCGTCTCCACGAATGAATCCATTTCTACGAAGGTAGCCGGATCCAAAAGCAAATTAATCCGCTCGCGCGCGGACAATTTGCCCTTTTGATGTTGTTTTTCCACCAATTCCGGACTTTCCAGCCCGGCTTGAGTTTTATTCAATTGATTGATTTCTTTTTCGAAATTCATATTTAAATACTGATTTATGATTTAAGATTTATGAATAAATATATCCCCCGATCATCATAAATCGCGATTCGTAAATCAAAAAATTTATTTACCTGCCATTCATTCTTGGGGCTTGGGGCTTTGCCCCGGGGATGAATGGCGGGGAATCAAACTATCGAAGCGCCTTGGGCGCGCGATAGTTTATTTACCCGC
>CAZUST010000032.1:0-10146 GCA_964623335.1 uncultured Candidatus Saccharibacteria bacterium | reverse complement strand
ATTCCGGCGGGTAAATAAACTGCCGCGCGCCCAAGGCGCCCGATAGTTTGATTCCCCGCCATTCATCCCCGGAGTCAAGCTCCGCGGGATTCCGGCGGGTAAATAAACTGCCGCGCGCCCAAGCTGTCGCGGTAGTTTGATTCCCCGCCAGGTATTCCGGCGGGTAAATAAAAACATATAAGCTATGAACGATTCAATTATTTTCGATATTGATGGTACTCTTTGGAACGCGTGCCCTGCCAGCGCGGCCGGATGGAGCAAAGGATTGAAAGAACTGGGAATTGAAAAAACGGTAACCGCGGAAGATATCCAGAGAGTTGCCGGTCATCCCGTCGACGAATGTGTTGAAATTCTTTTTCCCGGTATGCGGCAACGGCATCCCGAATTGTTCGATGTTTTGAAAAGGCACGAGATTGCGGAAATAAAAAACCAAGGGGGAGTATTTTACGAAGGGGTGCTTGACGGCATTCCTAAATTGGCCGCGTCTTACCGTTTGTTTATCGTAAGCAATTGCCAAAAATGGTATCTTGATATTCTGCTTGAACGTGCCGGTTTCAGCCGCTTTATCGAAGAATATGATTGCAATGGAATGTCGGGTTTTGCCAAAGGGCAAATGCTGGTCCGGATCAAGGATAAGTATTCATTGAAAACTCCGGTATACGTCGGCGATACCGCCGATGATCAAACTGCCACCGAAATTGCCGATATGAAATTTATTTATGCCACTTACGGTTTTGGTTTTGTCAAAAATCCGGAATTCGCGGTCGGTTCTTTTGTTGAACTTGCGGATTTTTTTTTAAAAAATCCGTAACCCCCTGATATTTTGCCTCGGAATTACGGATTTCAAGGATTCCCAAGAAAACGCTCCCTTGGCTGGTACGCGGAGTCAACGTCCCGCGGTATCGAAACGTATTCGGGAAATATTTTTTTGCGATAAATTATTTCTGGCTGGTTTCTGTATTTTTAAGGTTGTTCCTGCGCGCTTCGTCCGTTCGAAGTTTTCTTTACTCCATAGTTTTAGAGTGCTTTCGCGAATGATATCCGGATATTACCCGCGGATTTATCCCCGGATTTCGCATTTCCGGCCGGGAAATATTTAAGGCGCGGCAGTTAGCCGCGGTGAGAATATCGCGACCGGGGAAATTTGAAATATGAGGCAAAGACGCGGGTATGGTATGTGTTTGTAAAAACCTCCTTAGTAAAGGAGAGAGCGAAAGAAGATGGGCGCGACCCTCCCAGGTTTGATTTATTTACCCGCCGGAATACCCCGGGGCTCTGCCTCGGGGTAGTTTATTGACTGTTAATCTGGTAAATTAGACGATAAGGGATTAAAATAAATTTAAAGACAGAACGGTAATGCGAATTAAAATGCGAATTTGCATTTTGTTTTGCGCTTTGCGCTTTTAAATTTGCGCTTGATTAATATGAATATGAATAAATTATTGGAAAACGCTAAAGGTAAAAAAACAATGCTCTTGGGCAACGAGGCGATTATTCGCGGCGCGCTGGAAGCGGGAGTGCAGTTCGTTTCCACTTACCCGGGAACGCCCGCGTCGGAGATCGGCAACAATTTTTTTGCCTTGCAGAAAGAATTAAAGGATGATCCCAAATTTTTGTTTGAATTTTCCACCAACGAAAAGACCGCCATGGAAGCGGCCATCGGCGCCAATTTTTCGGGGTTAAAAACCTTGGTGGCGATGAAAAGTTTCGGCTTGAATGTGGCGTTGGAACCCCTGCTCCCGCTGGCTTATACCGGTATCAAGGCGCCGATGGTGATCATGGTGGCCGATGATCCTTCCTGCCACAGTTCGGCCCAGTCTGAAGAGAACACTCGGCCATTCTCGGTTTTATCGCATATCCCGATGCTGGAACCGGCCGATGCGCCGGAATGCAAAGATTTCATAATAAAAGCTTTTGAGATTTCCGAAAAATTCGGTACTCCGGTATTTTTACGTACCACCACCCGCGTATCCCATCAGCGGGCGTTGGTAACTTTGGGGGAGCTTGATCCCAACCGCAGGATCGCCTTGAAGGGTGAATTCGTGAAAGACAAACGCAAATTTGTGACCATGATGCCGCGCCTGCACGGTATGAAAGCCGAAATGCTGCAACGCGAGGAAAAACTGGCTCAATATTTCGACAACAGCGATCTTAATATAATTGTCAAGCCGGCTTCGCCCGCCATAGCTTCAGCGAAAGCGGGAATTATTACTTCGGGGATCGCTTACCTGCACGCCCGCGAAGCCATGGAAGAGCTTGATGTTCAAATTCCGGTTTTAAAACTCGGCGTTTTCCATCCATTGCCGGAAAATAAAATCAAAAATTTTATTAAAGATTTAAAGAAAGTCTTGGTTTTGGAAGAGTTGGAACCTTATTTGGAGCGTCGTATCGAGATGTTTGCCAAAGATGTTAATTGCAAGCTCGAGATCCATGGCGTGGACTATCGCTCGCAGATTGGCGAGATGAAACCCGAAACCGCGGCCAATGCCATTGCCAAATTCCTGGGAAAAAATTATAAGATGCCCCGTTTTCTGCCGCCGTTCGAGATTCCGAACCGTCCGCCGCAACTTTGCCCCGGCTGTCCCTATTGGTTGGTGTTTGCCGAAGTTAAAAAAGCTGTTGATGAAGGCAAAGTGATCTTTGGCGGCGATATCGGCTGTTATATGATCGGCGCCCTGCCGCCGCACGAGCTTTACGATTATATGTTTTGCATGGGGTCGTCAATCGGCATTGCCCACGGGATTAAAAAAGCCGCCGCGGATCAAAAAGTGATCGCGTTCATCGGCGACGCCACCTTTTTTCATTCGGGGATTGAGGGATTGCTCAACGCGGTTTATAACGGTTCCAATCCGCTGATCATTATTATGAATAATGACATCACCGCGATGACCGGCCACCAGCCGCACCCGGATTCGGTGGACGCGGTCCATCCGATTCCGATTGAAAATATGGTGCTGGCCTGCGGGGTCAAACCGGAAAATATGAAAATCATTGATCAGGGCCAATCCGAAGAATTCATTGCCGCGGTGCGCGAATTTGTTGACAAGTCCGAAGTGAGCGTGATCATCGCCCGCCGTCCGTGCGTGTTTGTGGCCAAAAAGGAATAGTATTTTGTATTTGAGGTCGTTCCCCGGCGTAATCGCAGGGGTGCGACCTCGGTAATCCGGGCAAAAACACGGTCCCGTCCCTGCGATACAAAACGCGCCGCGTGTACGTATTCAAATACGTACTTAGATACGTACATCCTTGCCTCTTTACATTTCTTTAAAAAGTTATATGAGAAACATATAGCTCGTTTATAATTCGGCGTGAGAGGATAAAAATGCGAGAGGTCGAATTGCGCGGCGAGCTGTGGAGGAACAACTTAATGGTCAATGGAAAAAAAATTTTAACAGGGCAAACCCCTTGTCCGCATTGCGGGTTTGGTATCAAAAAGAATAGGGAAATTTTAGCTAAATGCCCCAAATGCGATAAAGCAATAGTACCTGTTTTTAGAGGGAAGAGCAAAAATAGCATGATTAGGCGTTATGTGGCGGATGCAGAAACTTCCGTTGTTGAAAAAGGTGTAACAGTTATCGGGTATCCTATCGAGGATCAGATATAATTTTTTTTGGGCACTTTTTAGGTGTCCTTTCTTATTTTTATTTACCCGCCGGAATCCCGCGGAGCTTGACTCCGGGGATAAACGGCGGGGAATCAAACTATCGCACCGCCTTGGGCGTGCGGTAGTTTATTTACCCGCCGGAATACCTGTCGGGGAATCAAACTTTTCCGATCGCGGAGCGTTAGCGCCGCGGAGGAATGCCTCGAGGCTTTGCCTCGGGATAATTTATTTGTAAAATTGGTTGATTTTTAATAAGATAGAGATATTAAATGCACGATTTAAAATATAAGATTTAGGATTTATGAATAAATGCAAAATCTTAAATTATGGATCAAAGATTTGGAAAAATTATGGCAAAAATCATTAAAAAAATAAAAGCGGTAAATAACAAGGTGTTTAACTGCGTGATCGTGGGCACCGGCGGGCAGGGGCTGATTACTTTGCTGGAAATCCTGTCGGACGCGGCGTTGAAAAACGGACTGGATGCCAAAACCTCCGAATTGCACGGGCTGTCCCAGCGGGGAGGATCGGTGGAAGTGCACATCAAATTCGGCAAGAAGGTTTTTTCGCCGCTGGTGGAGGCCGGGAAGGCGGATTTGATCGTGGGGTTGGAAATGCAAGAATGTTTGAAGGCGGCGTATTTTGCCGGTTCGCAAACTCAATATCTGATTAACAAAACCGAGGTGATGATTCCGGGCAAGCCGTTGCTGGCCGAGGAGGAAATAATCGGCGACTTGAAAAAATTCACCAAAAAAATCGAGGTGATTGACGCCACCGGCATTTGTCAAAAAGAATTGGGCGCGCCGGCGGTATCGGGAGTTTATTTGCTGTGTTTGGCGGCATTCAAAAATTTGATTCCGCTGTCGCCGGATTCAATGCGGGAAGCCATCAAATCATCGGTGGCGGAAAGGCATTTGGAATTGAATTTAAAGGCATGGGAATTGGCCCAAAAAACTGCGGCATAAAAATTTGCAATACGGGCGGCGCAAGACCGAGTCCTGCAACGCAAGAAGCAAAAATCCGGCAATCGCCGGATTTTTAATCTTAAATCTTAAATCTTGGCATTCAGTCGTCAATCTTTTCAATGTCGGCGCCCAGCGACTGGAGCTTTTCGTCAAAATTTTCCGAACCGCGTTCAATGTTGGAGATGTTTTCCACGATGGTTTGGCCCTGGGCGATCAGCGCGGCCAGCGTGAGTGCGGTGCCGGAGCGGATGTCGGAAGCGTCCACGGTGGTACCCGATAATTCGGTCTTGCCGAAAATCAGCGCGCGATGCGGATCGGTGATTTCAATGTCGGCGCCCATTTTACGCAATTCTTCAAAATGGCGCAGGCGATTTTCATAGAGCGGTTCATGGATCAAAGTTTTTCCGGCGGCTTGGGTGAGTAAAACCGAAATTTGCGGTTGCAAGTCGGTGGGAAATCCCGGATAGAGCATCACTTGCACACGCGTGGCCTTGAAGTTTTTGGACGGATTAACCAAAATAAAATTTTCGCCGATGGCGAAATCAACGCCGATTTCTTTCATTTTTTCCAGGAAAAACGTCAGATGGCGCGGATTTACGCCGGTAATTTTCCCTTGGCCGCCGGTAACCGCCAGCGCGATCATAAATGTGCCGGTTTCCAGCGGGTCGGGGCAAATTTCATGTTGGGCGCCGCCGAGATTTTTTGTTCCCTGGATTTCAAGAGTGTGCGGATGGGTCCAAGAGATTTTGGCGCCCATCTTTTCCAGCATCATTATCAAATCCTGTACTTGCGGTTCGGCGGCGGCGATTTCAATGACCGATTTGCCTTCAATGCCGGCGGCCAGCATCATCGCGTTTTCGGTGGCGGTGACGGAAAATTCTTTCAAAACGATATGCGCGGGTTTAAGATCTTTGGGCGCTTCAAAGCAATAAAATTCGTTTTCGCGCCAAATTTTGACGCCGAATTGTTCAAACGCGTCAAGATGAGTGGAGATGGGGCGCAAGCCGATCTTATCGCCGCCCGGATGGGGGACTCTGAAGCTCCGGAAACGCGCCAGCAGCGGGCCGATGAGCAGAACCGAGACCCGCATTTTTTGAAAGATATTGGCCGGAATTTTTTGCGGATTGATATTTTTGGCGCCAATCTTAACGGTGTGTTCGTCAAGCCATTCAATTTCGCCGCCGATTTGAGCGATAATTTCAATTAAATTGGCGACATCGCTCACTTGCGGCAAATTGGAAATAACGGACGGCTTGTCGGAAAGCAAGGCGGCGGCCAGAACCGGGCCGGCGCTGTTCTTGTATCCGGAAATTTGCACCTGTCCTTTAAGCGGATTACCGCCTTTAATAATAAATTTTTGCATTTGTTTTAGGGTTGAAAATCGGTTAATTTTAGGTTACCATACATTCTAAGGAATAACTCCGATTTTGTCTATGGCCGCCAAAAAAAACAAAAAACTCAAGGTCGTCTGCGTAGGCGGCGGTAATCTGGTGCCCAAAGTTTTGTTGGAGCCGTTAAAATCTTATCCGATTTTATTAACCGGCATTACTTCCATGGTGGATAACGGCGGCGCGGCCGGCGTGTTCCGCAAGCAATTCAATGCGCTGCCGCCGGGTGATATTCGGCGCCATGTTCTGGCATTGTCAAACGCGCCGAAGTGGAAAAAAGATTTGTGGACTTTTCGCTTCGGAGAAGAATTTTACGGTTCTTGGCATAAAGGGCAGTCTTTCGGCAATGCGTTTATCGCCGGTTTGGAATGGAATCTGAAAAGCCATAAAAAAGCCATGATGATTGTTTCGGAATTTATGGAACTCGGGAATAATCGCGCGTTGCCCATGACCGTTGATAAAACAAATATTATTGCCGAATTGGAAAACGACGGTCTTATTGAAGGCGAACAGGAAATAGAATTGGCGGGCAATCATGACGCGGATTTGAAAATCAAAAAAATTTTTCAAAAACCGATTGCCAAAATTTTTCCCGAAGCGGAAAAAGCAATCTTGGAAGCGGATCTTATTTTAATCGGTCCGGGGGATTTGTATTCCAGCACGGTTCCGTGTTTTTTGCCCAAAGGCGCTCCGGCCGCTTTTAAAAAAGCCGGAGGTAAAAAAATATTGATCAGCAATTCGGTTTCGCGCAAAAACGAAACGAATGGATTTTCAATCGGAAGTTTTGCCGCCGAAGTGGAGAAATATATGAGATCGGATTTGGATTATATTTTGTATCACAATAGGCCGGTTGATAAGGATATGCTGGCTGAATATGAAAAAAAAGAATCAATGATTTGCGAACCGCTGAAAATAGACAGCGATTTGTCTCCAAATAAATTTATCGGCGCCGATATTCTGAAGAAAAATGAATTCGCCTATAGCCCCAAAAAAGTCGTCCGGGAAATTTTCAAAATCATAAACTACAAGCGATAAATAATAAATGATAAATGGTGGATAAGGACAATCAATTGCGGGCGGTGATCTTGGCTGCGGGGGAGTCGTCGCGGTTTTGGCCGCTGGATTCAAATCACAAAAGTTTGTTGCAAATTATGGGCAAGCCGTTGATTTGGTATACGATTGACGGTTTGCGCCGGATTGGCGTGAAAGATATTGTGGTGGTGCAGGGAGCGAATCGGAATGTTGAAGAAAGGTTGAGAGAGTTTGGCCTGGCTGATGTCCAATACGCGATTCAGCGGGAACCCAAAGGGATGGGCGGCGCGATTATGAGTGCCAAAGAGCGCGTCACCGGCCAATTTTTCGTGTTGAACGCCGGCCGGATTGATTGTCAAGAAATCGCGGCCAAAATGCTGGACAAAAGCCGGCAAACCGGCGCCAAAATGGTGCTGGCCGGACAAGAGACCGATAAAACCTGGCTTTATGGTGCCGCGCGTTTGGATGGCGACAAGGTTTTGGAAGTGATGGAAAAACCCGCCGAAGGCAAAGAACCGTCAAAAATCAAAGTGGCGGGAGTTTATTTGCTGGACGATAAAATTTTTGGATATATTGAAAAAGTTTTGGGAAGCGCCAATCAAGGCGAAGAATTTGAAGCGGCCATGTCGCGCTACGCCAAAGAAAACGATGCGCGCATCGTGATTCTGGATAACGATTATCAAAGCGTGTCGTTGAAATATCCCTGGCATTTGTTTGCCGCGCAAAAATATCTTTTTGATAAATTTTTAACAAAAAAACAGATCGCCAAATCGGCGCGGATTGCCAAAAACGCGATCATTGAAGGCAATGTCCATATCGGCGAAAATTGCGCAATTTACGAAGGCGCGGTCATCAAGGGGCCTTGCTATATCGGCGATAATTCTATCATCGGCAACAATAGCGTGGTGCGCGATAATTGCAATCTGGAAGCGGGCGCGATGGTCGGCGCGCTGTGCGAAATGGCGCGCACGATTTTCCAGCCCGATGTGCATGTCCATTCGGGATATTTCGGCGATTCAATTTTGGACCGGGGAGTGCGGATCGGCGCGGGCGCGATCACGGCCAATGTGCGGCTGGATCGGGGGCGAATATCCGCGCGGGTGAAAAAAGAAAAAGACGGCATCAAAGTCTTGGCCAAAGTGGATACCGGCTTGAAGTCTCTGGGAACGATAGCGGGACAAAATTCAAAAATCGGCGCGCGTACGACCATTCTGCCCGCCCGTTTCATCGGCAAAAACTGCCAAGTCAATCTCGGAACCGTCGTTATCCATAATATTGACGACGGCATGTCTGCCCGTTAAGATTTTTGATCGATTTTCAAATAGCTATCAATGTTGATTTTTTCCGCGCGGCTTCCAAGTCCAAACAGGTGTCCCAATGATATTGTCCAAACGACCTGTCAAGGCATCTTGAGATCGGTCCAAATAGGTATATAAACATATTTATACATTTTTTAAATTTGAGTGTTTTTGTTCATAAACAACGAGGAGAGGATATAAATAAACAAAAGAGAAAAAGAGACTGCTCAAATGTTTTCGTTCTATATGTATGTCGGGAATTCATGGAATGAGTTTCATCTCCGTTCCGTGTGTGGTCTCAAAAGCTGCAATAACAAAAGAAGATGCCCTGTTTACGGAGCTTGATCGAGTCATACAAGATTTGCGCGATATCAGGGCCAAAGAAATCAATTCGATATTTGTTTGTAGCGACGGGGATTGTACGCCTTTACCGAGGGAATTGGCTTGGATTCAATCTTAGTCATTTTTTTTAGGTACATCGATCAAATTTTTAAATTGACCGCCCGATGCCGCTTTTTTAATTGCCTGTGTCTTTCGGATGATGTGTGCTAAAATTTTAAAATCATCAATTACGTAATATGGTCGCAAAATCAACCCCGAATAAATTCGTCATCGGTGTGGACGGAGGCGGTACCAAAACCGCGGTTGCCCTGGCTGATATGAACGGCAAGATTATCTCGCGCGTCGTCACTGGCATTGCCAATCCTCGCAATGTTGGCATTGCAGTGGCGGCAAAAAATATCGCCCAAGGGATTTCCCGAATCATCAAGCGCCGCGAGGAAGCGCGCGTAGTTTCGGTTTTTATCGGTATGCCCGCTCTGGAGGAGGAGTATAAAAACAAAAAAACCGTAATTCTCAAAGAAATTAAAAAACAAATTCCCGCGATTTTTAAAAGTAAAGTTGCGCTTGGTTCCGACCAGACGGTCGCGTTCCGTTCCGGCGCGACCGGCACGGATGGTATTGTTGCAATCTCCGGCACTGGTTGCGCGGTCCATGGCTGGAACGCGGGCAAGACCGCCAAAGTCAACGGCTGGGGTTGGCTCGCCGATGAAGGTTCGGCTTTCTGGATTGGTCAAAAAACTTTCCAAGCGATACTGAAAAGTTACGATGGCCGGGTGCCCGACACGATTCTGGAAAAAACCGCGTTAAGAAATCTAAAAATTAATAATTTGGATGATCTCGTTGGGTTCGTTTATTCCGATGTCGCCAAGAATATTCCTTTATTGTTCCGGGTATGTGACGATGCTGCCAATCGGGGAGATAAGATCGCGCGCGCGATTCTTATTCAGGCCGGCAAAGAGATATCTTTATCGGTGCGTGAAGTCGCGGCAAAATTGCATTTTTTTGAACAAGTACCGCTGGTTTTGGTCGGAGGCGCTTATACTTCGCGCTGGGTGGCCGATACCGCCATGGATGATATTGAACGCTACTATCCGGGCAAATTCGATTTCGTAGTCGTGGGTGATCCGGTGATTGGGGCGGTGAAACTCGCGATTGAGGCGGTAAAATAAATCAAAATGCCAAAGCTCAAATTTAAAATCAAATTCAAAGCTCAAATATCAAATTGAACTCCCGTATCCCGTTTTGATATTTGTTATTTTGATTTTAGATTTTATTAATCTGGCAGAATACCCCGATGCTCTGCATCGGGGATGAATGCCCGCCCGCAGCGTAGCGATCGCGAAGCGGAGGATTAACAAACTTTTCCGCAGGAATATCGCAACGCCTTGGGCGCGCGATAGTTTATTTACCCGCCAGAATACCTGGCGGGGAATCAAACTATCGCAACGCTTTGGGCGCGCGGTAGTTTATTTACCCGCCAGAATACCTTTGGGTATGAATGGCGGGGAATCAAACTA
>CAZUST010000031.1:535-11208 GCA_964623335.1 uncultured Candidatus Saccharibacteria bacterium | reverse complement strand
CAAAAACGAGGGAGGCATATTGGCTTAAATATGCCGACGATTGACGAATTCGGCGCAGCCGAAATATGGAAATTGCAGTAGGAAATATTTACGCAGTAGGTCTAATATTTCCTTATCCATAATTTTTTACCTTACTCTGCCGCGCTATTTTGCAAAAATAAATTTGATTTGCCGCTGTCCGCATGCAGTAAGGATAAACAAGGACAATTTTGACTTCGGTCAAGCTGAAGGATTCCTGCGACCTATTTTTTATCGTTATTTTTGATCTGATTGATGATCTTGAAGGTATCGGCCTGGTAATTTCGAGAATTTAGAACGACGATGGCTACCGGTTTTTTATTTATATTGAAAACCGCGGCGAAAGTCTGGCGGGCTTCCGGCAAATAGCCGGTCTTGCCGCCAAAAAATTCGGGATGGTAATAAAAGCCGTTCAAGTTTTGGAATTTGAGCATTCTGCCGGTGGCGTCAGGCATCCAAAAATCGTTATTTTTGGTGATTTCCAATATTTTAGGATCTTTTTCGTAAATATAGGCAAGCAGTTTTTCCAAATCAGCCGCGGTCGATTTGCTTTTGGCGTCCAACCCCATAACATCGGCGTAGACCGTGCTTTTCATGCCCAGCTTTTTGGCTTTTTTATTCATTGCGCCAAGGAACTCTTCCTTACCCAGGAAATAGGAAAGAGATTCGGCGGCATCATTTACCGATTGCGTCAGGCTGGCATACAAAAGATCATTGGAATTGATCTTTAAGCCAGAATATACGGCCGGGCTGTTGCCATAAGGCGTAAGCATTGCACCGGTTAAAGTAATTTGGTCGGAATCATCGATTTTTTGGCGGGCGACCACGGCGGTCATTAATTTGGTAACCGAAGCAATCGGATATTGCGCGGTTTCGTTATTTTTAAGCAAAACTCTGCCACTATTCAAGTCCACGGCGATATAAGACGTAGAACTTATGGGCGCAAGCGAGCGCGAATTGGCAATCAGCGATTTCATGTTGCCGATCTCCTGAATAAGTATCTGAACCTGCTGCTGTAAGGCGGAAATATTAACCGCGTCCAAAGCAAACGCGGATTTAGGCGCAACCAAAAAAAACAGCGCGATCATCGGCAAAACAACAAGGATTTTGCGTTTCATAACCAAAACATAACAAAAAACCGCCCAATGTAAACAACTGCCGGCAAATCCGGCGGGGGCAAGAGTAAAGATCAACGTCCCCGAAGAGTATCGCCGGAATATTCAATGCCGGCCGGAATAGCAGCCGTTTTTTTGCTTTGCGCAATTTCAATATGGCCCGCTTTGAAAACGGCCGCATCCGGCAAACCGGCGATATTAATAACGATTTTGATGTCGTTTTGAGAAACAGACAACGCGAACCGCGCGCGCCGGATAGTTCGGAGCCTCGATAAGACAAACGCTTCTTCCCCCGGCGGGCGGAAACTTCGGGAACGCCGAAACGTTAGATATCGCCTGAAGTCTGCCGGGAACAACGTTACGCCAAACATTTGACGGAATCGATCGCGGCGCAATCGATACCGGACGCGAAGTGGATTAATTTGGAGGATCGTTTTTATTCCGACCTTCCCTTTTTTTAATCAGTTTTGATCGTGAAAAAACATTTTCGATTTACTTTTGCTCTTCTCCTTGATCGAGCAGACAGCCGTGCCCCGCGTACCAGTAATAATGTTTGGGGCAAGCGCACGTGACACTGGAATCATCCCAAATACCGCCGTCATCCGTGCAGGTATTTTTCAGCTCGGGCTGGCTGATCGTAAAAGGCCGGCTAATTCCTGAACCAACTTCGCCAAGAATACCCGGGGAGTTAGCCGAGATCCGGATAACGTATTGATTGGAATCCGCGTACGCGGTTTTGATCCCAAAAAACCGAGCGACTTTGCGCCAGAGATCATCTTCCAGGCCCACTCCCCACCCGTTATTCGCCGCGACGGTCCAAGTATGGGAATTAACATTCGCGGGCAATCCCGAAACAATCGTAAGGTTCGGTTCATCGATTGTTCCTTTCGTACCGTTCATGATCATAATCGTTTGTACCGATCCCGCCGGCAAACCGGAATTTTTCCATTTGATAGTGTATGATCGGCCAGCTTCAAGCGCCTCGCCGGCTTTGGGCGCGTAGATATCAAAGGAAATTTCAAAATTGGTTTTCGGAGCGGCGGTTTTTACAATCGTAAAGTAATCCCCCTCGCCGCAATCGGTTTTTTGGATCGAAGCGCAGATTCTTACCTTATATTTAGCGCGACCGGACGGAATAACGAGATTTGCCGGCGCCGGGATTCGGCCTTGCCCGCCTTGATCGGAATACGTCATTCCTGAACCGCCGAGTTTTCCGTAAACTTCGTTCCCCTTTTCGTCAATCAATTGCATTACCGGCGCCGAAATTTGGCTCACCCCCGACCAAATCCAAGCAAAATCAATCGGCGCGTCAGGCGAAGTGAAAACGGCGCCGGCTTTTGGCTTGGTAATTTTAATCGCCGGAACCGCATCAGCTTCCGAACCGATCGAATTCTGTTCCGCGGCGGTCTCCGCCGACGATGTTTCCGCGGCGGCGGTGTTTGTAACATTTTCTTCCGTTTGCAAAACCGCCGGTTTATCGGCAGCCCTATCCAGTTGTACGCGGTATAGAGTGATTGCCATGGCCGCGACGCTCAACGCGATCAACACCACAAGCAAAACAACCATTACTGATCCTTTTTTATTATTTTCCATATTTTTGAATTGGATAAATTGATTTTATCACGCCCGGCCAAGGAGGTAAAAACAAAAAACGCCTTGCCGATCCGTAACCAAAAAGCGAACATTTTCGTGTCCGCTTTTTGGAGTACGGTTCTGTTGGTGCCCCCAGGGGGAATCGAACCCTCATGCACTGCTTAAAAGGCAGCTACTCTACCATTGAGTTATGGGGGCAAATCGCCAAGCAAAAAAGGTGCTTTGACAACAGAAATCAGTTTAGCACCTTTTTTATTTTTTGTCACTACCAATTATATATACCGGTTTTATATGCCACAATTTTACAAGCCTTCGGCGCGCAAATCTTCCAGAAGTTCCTTTTGTTTTTTGGTAAGTTTTTTGGGAACCGCGATGTTGACTTCGACATACATATTGCCGCGGCCATACGAGCCAAAACGCGAAACTCCCTTGCCTGAAATCCGGAACATTTTGCCCGATTCGGTGCCGGCCGGAATTTTCAGCAAGATATTTTTACCTTCAATGGTCGGAATCTCAATTTCGCCGCCCAAAGCCGCGGTAGCCAAGGAAATATCGCGCACCAAATAAATATCGTCGCCCTTGCGTTCGAATGACGGATGCGATTTCACAAAGATCCGTACGTATAAGTCGCCGGATTTACCGCCGCGCCGACCCGCATCGCCCATGCCTTCCATACGAATGACCTGGTTGTTGTCGACGCCGGCGGGAATGGAGATTTTAACGGTTTCTTCCCTTTTAACCCGGCCCTCGCCCTTACAAACGTTACAAGGCTTCTCCGGCCGATAACCTTCGCCGCCGCATTCGGGGCACACTCCGGATTTAGTGAACGATCCCAGGAAGGTTTTCTTGATCTGTTGAACCTGGCCGGTACCGCGGCACGAGAAACACTCGTTGATCTTGGTGCCGGGTTCGGCGCCGGTGCCATTGCAGCGACCGCAAATAACCTGGCGGGAAAAAATGAATTCCTTTTCCGCACCGGCGTAAGCATCCTCCAAAGTTATTTCGGTATCAAGCCGAATATCCTTGCCCTTTTTTACGTCACGCTTTCTGCGGCCGGTATTACCGCCAAAACCGAACATTTCCTCGACCATCTCGCCCAGATCTTCGAATTGCACGTCGAATTCCGCGCCGGGGCGGCCCCAAAACCAGCCATCCTGACTGGCACCCGTACCGTTACCGCCGCCGCCAAAGCCGCCAAAACCAGGACCCGCGGCGCCAAACTGGTCGTATTGCGTCCGCTTCTGGTTATCGGAAAGCACTTGGTAGGCTTCATTGATTTCCTTGAATTTTTCCGCGTCGCCGCCTTTATCCGGATGATATTTGTGCGCCAAAGTCCGATACGCTTTTTTAATTTCGTCCGCGGACGCGCTTTTTTCGACTCCTAAAATCTTATAATAATCCTTAGACATTTAATCTTCAGAAGCCAACTCCCGTCCCGGCAAACGACCGGGACGAGTAATGGTAATGAAATTATTTTTCCTTGAATTCGCCTTCCTGAGGCCCCTTACCCTGCCCGTCCCGGCCTCCTTGAGGATCTTGCCCCGGCGCCCCTCCCTGGGTCGGACCGTTTTGCTGGTACATCTTGGCGCCGATCGAAGAAATGATTTGGGACAGGGCATCGGTTTTCGCTCTTATGTCTACTATGCTATCGGTATCTTTAATTTTTTTCAAGTCGTCAATCTTGGCCTGGATCTGGGATTTATCGGCATCGACCAGTTTGGCACCCGCGTCATGCATCATTTTTTCAGCGGTATAGATCAGATTATCGGCGGTATTGCGCGCGGTAATAATCTCCTGTTTCTTGCGATCAGCTTCGGCATTAGCCTCGGCTTCGCGTTTCATACGTTCCACTTCGTCTTTGGAAATTCCAGTCGAACCCTCAATGCGGATCGATTGTGTTTTACCCGTGGCCTTATCCTTGGCGGTAACATTCAATATGCCGTTGGCATCAATATCAAAAGTAACTTCCACCTGTGGTATCCCGCGAGGTGCCGGCATAATACCGTCCAAGATGAATTTGCCCAACGATTTGTTATCGGCGCTCATAGGCCGCTCGCCTTGCAGGACATGAATCTCCACTGAAGTCTGATTGTCGCTGGCGGTCGAAAATACCTGCGATTTGGCCGCGGGTACCGTAGTGTTCTTGGGAATCAAAACAGTATTTACCCCGCCCATGGTTTCAATACCCAGAGACAGCGGCGTAACATCGAGCAATAAAACGTCTTTTACTTCGCCTTGCAGAATGCCGGCTTCCACCGCCGCGCCAATCGCCACCACCTCATCGGGATTGATCGATTTATTCGGCTCCTTGCCGAAAAGTTTTTTCACTTCTTCCTGGATGAACGGCATACGCGTCTGGCCGCCCACCAACACCACCTCTTCAATATCGGAAGCGCTCATTTTGGCGTCAGATAAAACCTGTTTGACCAGGGTAATCGATTTTTCGATCAGATCGCGCACCAGATCTTCCAGCTTGGCACGGGTCAATTTGTAATACAAATGCTTGGGTCCGTTGGCGTCACTGGTGATAAACGGCAGATTCACTTCGGTTTCGAGCGCCGTGGAAAGCTCCATTTTCGCCTTCTCTCCCGCCTCTTTCAAGCGCTGCAGAGCCAATTCGTCTTTGGACAAGTCGATGCCATTGTCTTTCTTGAACTCATCGACCAGCCAGTTGATAATGCGCTGGTCAATGTCGTCACCGCCCAAATGCGTGTCGCCGCCGGTAGCCTTCACTTCCACCGTGTCTTCGGAAATATCAAGGATCGAAATATCGAAAGTGCCGCCGCCGAAATCGTAAACCAATACCTGTTCATTCTTTTTTTTGGTCAGACCATAAGCAAGCGCGGCCGCAGTCGGTTCATTGATGATGCGTTTGACGTTGAATCCCGCGATTTCGCCCGCGAGCTTGGTTGCCTTGCGCTGGCCGTCGTCGAAATACGCCGGAACGGTAATGATCGCGTCAGTCACCGGCTCGCCCAGTTTGGCTTCGGCATCGGATTTCAGCTTTTGCAGAACCATGGCCGAGATCTCGGGCGCGGCATACCATTTATCGCCCATTTTTACTTCAACGCCGCCATCTTCGGCTCTTTCGCGAATCTCGTAAGGTAAAAGCTTTTTGTCGCGCTGCACTTCCGGATCGCTGAAGCGGCGGCCAATGAAGCGCTTCACGGAGTACAAAGTATTTTTGGGATTGGTAATTTGTTGGCGTTTAGCCAAAATTCCCACCAGGCGTTCACCGGTTTTGGTTATCGCCACTACCGAGGGTGTCAGTTTGGAGCCTTCGCGGTTTTCCAATATTTTTGCTTCGCCGTTAATAATCGCGGCGACTTCCGACATTGTAGTGCCCAAGTCTATACCTACTGTTTTTGACATGGTATTTTAGTGCTTTCGCGTTTGAATTTTAACCAACCAAACATGAAAGTATTGCCTATAGTTAATATTTGATTATAAGATCGGGTAAAAACTTTCCAGATTTTCGGGCGGGATCGTTAACCCGCCCGAGTTTCCAAAACAGGTTTTATCAAAATATTCGTGTTTGGATGAAAAATCCGCAATAAGACTCGAATCAAACCCTTCGGGATGAACCCTCAGAGATTGCGGCATCGGCGTTGGCGCGGGTGAATTTTTTCTCGCCGTACACCAAGCAGGCTCAATCGTAAATTCCACCCGCGCCGGGCATCTGCCGCAATCACGAATATTTTGAGGGACTACTTCGATTTGATCTCCAACTTCTTGGTCTTTTCTTCTTCCACTCTGGGTTGAGCTTTGGGAACCTTGATCAGAAGCACGCCATTTTCGAATTCGGCCTCGGCCTGGTCGGCAACGACCTCAACCGGGAAGGGTACCATGCGCTTCATGTAACCCCGGCTGGTTTCTTTGCGCCAGTAGCCTTTCTTTTTATCCTGTTCTTCCTTTTCTTCTTCGGATTTGGCTTCGATCACCAACGCGTTGTCTTTGATCTGGGCGCTGATTTGGTCGGGCTTAAATCCCGGCAATTCAACTTCGGCGATTACATTGCCTTTTTTTTCGTAAACATCGACTTTGGGAGCGGCGGGCATTTTCATCAACTTGAATGACGGCCAATCAAACAAATCTTCATCTTCGAACCAACGATCAATATCCCATCCGCTCCGATAAGGTATTATTGCCATATTATTTTTCGCAACCGGGCTTCGAAAAGCACTTGTTTTATACTCTTGTTTTGGAAGCGCCTTTCTTCTTCCGGCTGCCAGTTAAAGGCTATCAAATTAAATATTAATATTCACTGATATTTATTCTACAAAATTTAAAAAATTATTTTACAAATCCGATCTGTTCTTCGGGCAGCTCCCCTTCCCGGATTTTGCCGAATTTATCTTCGTACTTTTTGACGGCATCAGCCATCGCGGTCGCGATCCGCTTGGCATGGCCGGGGCTGACGATCACCCGGGATGCCAACATCCCCTGCGGCGGAGCGTTCAAGAAGAAATCCAAAATAAATTCTTCTTTCATATGCGCGATTTGCATTAAATTCGAATACGCGCCCTTCAATTCTTCGTCGCGAACTTTGATCTGCATCTGTTGTTTTTGCGGTTCCATATTGTGATTTTAATTTTTTATTTTATAATCCTAATTATAAACCAAGCAGGAGGTGAAATACGTGCGATTCAGGAAGCTGGCAAAAGCATCGATCATTGTATTGGCCATGTATTGGTTGATTCGGCGGTATCGTTCAAATGACAGCGGCTCGTTCCGGGCATGGATGTCTGGCCGCTAGGCTTGGACATCCTTTTTTTCATTTGGCGACCTTCACTTTCGCGGGCCGAAGCAAGCGGCCGTTGATGGTGTAGCCTTTCTCCACTTCTTCGACAACAATCCCTGATTCCCGGCCTTCAGCTTCGACCATCTGGATCACTTCGTGCACTTTCGGATCAAAATTCTTTCCCAGCGAATCGATTGCTTCCACTCCCTGGCTTTTTAAAAAATCTTCCAACTGAACCTTTATCATCAACAGCCCCTTCACGTGCGCATCCTCCTGCAGCTCGGCCGGCATTTGTTTTTGCGCCAGCAACAAATTGTCGAGCATCGGCAACAGGTTTTCCAGAAAATTTTCTTTGGCGTAACGCACCAGTTCCTGCGACCGCTCAAACTCTTCCCTCTTATAATTAATGAAATCGGCTTTCGCCCGTTTCCATCCGTTCAAATACTCTTCGCATTTGGATTTGCATTCGTCCAGCTCGGTCATTTTTGCTTCCGGCGCGGCGGCGGAAACTGATTTTTTTTCTTTTTCCTGTTCTTTTTCTTGATCTTTATCAGTCATTGGAATATGAAATTATAAATTTTCGAACATTTTTAAAATTTCGTTGGTCAGCGCAATATTTTTTTCGTATGGCATGCGCTTGGGGCCGATAATCGACAATATCACTTCTTCATCTTCTACCGGCTGGCAAGCAAAGGTGATCGCGGCAAACTCCTCCGCCTTGGGAAACCGGCTTTCCAGACCGATGTATATATCCAAGCCGGAAGTGCCATGATAGGTTTTTACATTATTCTCCAAGTAGCTTAAATAATCGATGAAATCCGCAATCGATTCCTTTTCGGAAAATTCGGGATTTTGCAGAAGTTCTTCCCAACCCTCCTTTAAAAGCACGTCTTCCCGGCGAAGATAGCCCAATACCAGCGACGATGAAGCCTGAGCCAAGCTATGCGTGATCGAATTGGCCAGGCGGAACAGATCCTCGAATTCTTCTTCTATGGCGGGCGTTGTTTCCAGATCCAGACTAACCGTGGGCCGGACGGTTTTTTCCATCAGCGAATCCACAAATAGCCGGTAGCCTTTATCGGTGGGTACCCGGCCCGCCGAAGTATGCGGCTGGCTCAAATACCCCAGATCGGTCAGTTTTTGCATCTCATTGCGGATCGTCGCGGGACAAATACCGAAATCGTAGCGGTTTTCCAAGTATTGCGAAGAAACCGGCCTTGCCAATTCGATATAATCCCGGACTACAATATCCAAAATGTTTTTTTGCCGCGCCGAAAGTTCCATTGGCTTATTTAAACTTTCTGATTGATAGAATCATTGTAGCAAACTTAAATTAGCAGTCAAGACCCCCGAGTGCTAATTACAATTCACCTATCGGTTTTGCAAATTAAAACCGCTTAACTTTGATATTGGCGGCAGATGCAAGATGAAATGCAAGGTAACGCACCTGAATAATCCCACATAGAGTGTAGAGAACCTATTACGATCTTATATCGATGGCGCAGACGGTTCGCCAGAATTATACCTCGAAGTACTGCCCCGAAGATGAACGGCGGATAAATAAATAGCTTGGGAAACCCCAAGCCCGGCCAGATGGCCAAATACTATCGCACGATCAATTCCCGCGTTAGTATGACGCGACCCGTCCGCCAATTGCGATAAGTTGCCTTGATTCTGTCAAAATTAACGCCATTCCAATTTAGAAATACCGTTTCGCGGCTATCGGCGGGAAACCTAATATTACTGTTCTGAGTAATATAATTCCCGTTTTTGAACTCGATTTCCAGATTGATCGGATGATTATAGCTATTGTCGATCGTTACCCAAGCCTCATCGTTACCGTTGGTTCCCGCGTCAATAATACGGAAACTATTCGTTAACGCAGTACTAGGCGCGACAGTTAAACACAACGGTAAAATCAGCATCGCGATTAGAAAGAGCTTTCTTCTCATTGTATAACCTCCTCGTTAATTTTAATTAAATATCAAAATGGTTGTATTGTCAATTATTTGTATGCGTCCATAATCACTCACTGGGGATATCCATTTTCTCGCAAAAATAACGCATCCGCGGAGAGCTGTGCGCCGGCGGGGGTGGATTAAAATAATGATATATAGTAGTATTTCCCTGTAAGGTTAACCCGGCAAATCCCATGAGAAAAACCATTGGCGGTAAAAATTATATCTGGATCGACATCACCCAGCCGTCCGAGGACGATATCAAATATCTAAAAGAATCTTTTTCGATCCATCCGCTGACTGCCAGCGCCATAATCCCGGCGCTTCATTACCCCGATTTGGACCAGTTCAAAAATTATATTTCCATAATTTTGCATTATCCGCATTACACGGACAAAGGCGAAATCAAAATACTGGAGTTCGATTTCATTGCCGGCCAAAACTATTTGATCACCAGCCATCAAGAGGATATTCTGCCGCTGCGCCAGGTTTTTGATAGCTACAACCGGACCGATGCGCGGCGCCCGGAATACATGAACGCCGCGCCCTACATCCTTTTTTTGATCCTCAACACTTTTTTGAAAGATGTTCTGGCCAAGATAAACGAGATTGTCAAAGAAATCGACGGGCTCGAAGCCCGCATCTTCATCGGTCAGGAACGCACCCTGCTGGCCGAAATATCGAGCCTTAAAATGAAAATCCTTGATTTCTGGCGCATCGTGGAACCGCAACGGATGATTTTCGAATCCTTGCGCGCCACCGGCACCAGTTTTTACGGCCAAGAATACCGGCATTACTTCGTCATCCTGCACCGCGCCCACCGGCGCATCGAAAACACCCTCAAAAATGCCAAAGAAACCATCGAGGCGCTGGAAGAAAGCAACCAGATACTTATCACCGTGAAAACCAATGAAGTGATTCGCGTCCTGACGGTCTTTTCGGCCATTTTTATGCCGTTGACGCTTTTGGCTAGCGTTTGGGGCATGAATACCAATTACCTGCCCTTCCACGACACTGACAAGGACTTTGCCCTCATTATTCTCATTATGGCCCTGGCCCTGGCCGGAATGCTGTCCTACTTCCGCCACAAGGATTGGATATAGCCCGGCGGGTAAATAAACTACCGCGCGCCCAAAGCGCCGCGATAGTTTGATTCCCCGCCATTCATCTCCGGAGCAGAGCTCCGAGGAATTCCGGCGGGTAAATAAACTACCGCGCGCCCAAAGCGCCGCGATAGTTTGATTCCCC
>CAZUST010000031.1:0-435 GCA_964623335.1 uncultured Candidatus Saccharibacteria bacterium | reverse complement strand
GCCATTCATCTCCGGAGCAGAGCTCCGAGGAATTCCGGCGGGTAAATAATCAAATGTGCCGCCTGGACATCTTCCATTTCACTACCGCGATCTTCAGCATATAACCCGTCATTGGAACAAAGAGCACAGCTAATCCGATCAGGATAATGACCATTCCAAGGGCATTCGTACCCCATTGCAGCACATCGCTGTCAATATTTCCCAAGCTTCTCAGATCTGTCATTTTTTATACCTCCACAATCGTTTCGATAATAATACCACCAACTCGCGTTTTTTCAATCCCGGCGGCCTTGGCTGGCCTTGGCGCGACCGCGGGCAAATGACACTCTCTCCGGGTTCCGGCTTCGCCTCCACCCGGGATTTCCCTTGGTCCTTCCAGTTGTTTAAGTTCACATACATATTGCACTCCTTGAAGCCGTAGCTTCATGGAATTTT
>CAZUST010000030.1:8542-12037 GCA_964623335.1 uncultured Candidatus Saccharibacteria bacterium | reverse complement strand
CCGCTTTACATGTCCCGTTCTGGCAAGTTTGTCCGGACGCGCAATCGCTATCGCTGCTGCATCCGCTTCCCGTATTTGTACCTATGTTTGTTCCTGTACTTCCGTTTCCAGAGCCGGGACCCGCGGTATGTCCCGTTTCCGACGAATCCGCACCATCGCTCAACCAGCTGTCCGCGCCAAATGCTTCCACGCACGCCGAACCATCATCGGAAAGAACGCGATCACCCATCAATATCTCATTAGCTACCGTCAAATCCGTGTTTCCGTTCGGTCCCCCCATTGCGTACTTTACTCCATCAACCATCCAGTAAAGCTTGCCATCACTGCCCAATCCCGCTCCCGGGTGCGTACTTATAAATTGATCGACGACCGCCTTCTGCGCCGCCGTCAACTTCCCGTACGCGCTCGCGTCGATCGACGCCCCGCCGGAAGTCGTCGGTATTCCGGCAGTAGTCTTTGTGGTCGGAGCGCTCCAAGTCCCAGTCTTTATATATTGAGTCGCGGCCACCGCCTGCAATTTACTCGCATCTGCAACTCCGTCATTATTTATATCGGTTGAATTGGCATAATAAACTGTCCCGCTCTTTTTGTCGTAAATCAGACCAAATTCCTTATTATAAACTTCCGTCCCTCCATTTTTAACATCCGTCAGCCATTTTTCCAACGATGCTTGATGGGCCATCTCGTATTGCGTACTCGCCACCGCCGCCTTATAAGCATTGTCCAGCTCGTTGCTGAAAATAGTATTGTCAAAATTCTCTCCTTCCTTGGCTATATCATCATCACTCATCTGGTTTTGCGCTATACCTACTGCTCCCGATGCCACCGTATTCACAAAATTCAAAAGGGTCTGCATATTCATTTGCGGATTGGTGCTGGAATATGCGTTGGGATTGGTGATCGCGTAAGCCTTAAGCATGTTGATAAAATTGATATCGTCCCACATGCCCAATAATAACGCCCTTGCCGCCGCCACCGGATCAAAAGTATATCCTCCCACCGTCACTGTCCCGCCATTGCCAAATCCCGCGCCGGTAGGATCGGTAAAATACATATCCCAAAAATTTTGCCCGCTGGCGCCGCCCGTGTCAAAAACCGCCTGCGCTTGTCCCGCTATGAAAAAAAATCCGGACATTATCAAAATCCCTGAAAAAAATACTCTCGACCCATGGCCGACCCAATCCAATAAATTGAAAGATTTGTGATTCATTTTAATGTTATGTAGCTTACTTTTAAAAATTCCTTAGGAAATTGGCGAAACATCGAAAAGATACCCCCTTCAGTGCCGAAGCCTGCCTGAAATATTCGATTCAAGCAGGCTTGCGGCACTCGTTTGATTTTGCCTAATCCGATACTTCAAATTGCAGCAAGGTCGAAGCATCGTTTTCATCTCCGTTCTCGTTTTTGCAACGGACGTAGAAAGTGAAGTTGCCGTCATCAAGCTTGCAGATCTTTTGTTCATGGATCCCTCCTCCCGTCGCGCCAAAATCGTATGCCATATCCGGATAATCCACGTCTTCCCGGCTGAATTTGCAAGTCGCGTTTTCATCGGTAGAAACCGACAAAACGGTATAGTTGTTGTCAACGCTGCCGATCGGATTCTGGATTTCAATCGACGGTCCTTTTTGACTCTCATCGGTGAATACGATCTTCACATCCACCAAGCCAAAGATCATATAGTCGTACTTGAAAACATCATCGCCGAAATCCTGGTCCGCCAGTTGCCGCACGCCCGACTCGATCACCACGTTATCCGCATCGGCCGGCAATAACCCCGATTGATATTCGTAATATATCGGGCCATTCTCGACTCGCGCCACCACATAGTAACGCTTATCGGTTTTTACCTTGGTTGGCGTGATACTCACGCAAGCCCAATCGCCGGTCCCTTCCACGGTTATCTTCGTCATCTCTTTATAAGAACCGTTATACAGTATCACATCGTTCGACTGGCCGTCCTCAAAGTAACCGCACAATTGGCTCACATAACCATCCTTATCCGGAGTAAACTGGTAACCCGCGTACCAATCAACCTTGGTAAACTCGTCGCGGGTACCGTCTTCCACCGACCTCCAGGCGTATTTCGAATCCGAATCCTCGTCATCATAATCCCGGTCCTCATCGCTTTCGCGGTCGTTGGAATCAAGATCCGCGCAAATCGCCGCGATATTGCTCACCGCGAATACAATTTCTATCGGCGTCGAATTTGTTTTCCCCGTGCCGACATCCTTGCAAACCACGTAATAGGTATGATTGCCGTCTTCGACATTCTTTAGTTGCGCGCTGTGCCCGGTATCTCCGTCAGTGGTAAATTGCGTTCCGCTTCCATAAATAAATTCGTTTTCGCTGTACTGGCATTTTGCCGGCGCGGCCGTTGTCACCGCCAAAATCGGCGCGTTGGTCGATTGGCTTGCCGCAGTCGTATTCGAAACTACCGGTTCATTCTCTGCGGCCCCGCCGCGGTCCAGCACTGTCGTAATCGAAGTCGCCAACGCCTTGATCTTGCCGCTCTCTTTTTCCTTGCAACTCACATAGAAAGTGTAACTTCCATCCGCCAAAGCGCTCAAGGAACTGGTATGGCTGTAATCGTCGTCATTCGTGAACTGCGTCCCGCTTCCATAAGCAAAGCTCGCCGTCGAGTATTGGCAAGTTGCCGGAATATCGGTCGTTACCGAAAGAGTCGGGTTATCAACCATCTGTGTCGCTGCCGTCGCCGAAGCGATCGTCATTGAACTGTCGCCGCTCTCCAAAGTCACTTTAAAATTAATCGTCAACGCCTTGCTTGCCGCGCAAGTATCCGCATCTTTGCAAACCACGTAATAGGTATAGTCCTTGCTCGTCAATCCCGATAATTCGGTATTGTGGTTGTAACTGCCCGTCGTCGTAAAGTCAGTCCCTGATCCGTAAGTGAAAGTGTTTCCCTCTTTATATTGGCAAGCGGCCGGTTGATTCGTTGTTACTTTTAATACCGGATTGGCTACTGTAAACGACGTTTCCGTCATGCTGCTCGTTACTGTCGGCGCGTATTCGGTATTGCCCGAAAGATCCACGGTAAAACTTGTCTGCGCCGAACCGATTGATTGCGTATTGCTTTGATCGCTGGTTTTACTGTTCTGGCAAAGCACCACGATGTTATGCGTCTTTTTGCAATCGCTCGAAGCGGTATTGGCGGCGGTATCCGCCAGTGAACTCAACGTCGCGATATGGGTATAACCGGAGCTGGCCATGGTCATGCCGCTACCGGCAAAACTCGAAGGATTAAAAGAACCGCCATTGGTAATATCCATGTACTTACAATTCGCGGGAATGTTGGTTGTTACGCTCAATTGGGCGGTTTTGGAATTAACCGTCCCCATAGGCGCGGTGATCGCCACCGTCGGCGCTTCAAGGTTGGCTTCTGCCTCGTTCACGCATTTGCCGCTTTGGCAAATTAAATCCGTCTGGCAATCGCTGTCCTTGCTGCAACCCTCGCCCTCGGCCGCTTTGTTGGCATTG
>CAZUST010000030.1:0-8442 GCA_964623335.1 uncultured Candidatus Saccharibacteria bacterium | reverse complement strand
CTAAACCGGACTGGCAATCGCTGTCCTTGCTGCAACCCTCGCCCTCGGCCGCTTTGTTGGCATTGGACTGGGTCATGCACTTACCGTTCTCGCAAACTAAACCGGACTGGCAATCGCTGTCCTTGCTGCAACCCTCGCCCTCGGCCGCTTTATTTTGATTTGTCTGTTCCTCTTCTTTTTGAGAATAAGGATTATCATCGCCTTGCGGAAAACCGCAACTCCCCGTCGCCGCGTCCGTTTGCCCGCTTGCCGAATCGGTGCATTTTATCGTGTAATTGATAATACCGGGATTACTGCCCGCGCTGTTGCCGCTTGAAGAATTTGAACTGCTGTAGGATTTAGGCTCCATGCAAGCGTACCACTGCGATCCCGAACCGCTTTTGAAGCCCGTCGCTTTGCCGCCGTCATAATCGTTGCTCACCGTGCATGCCAGTGAAGAACAAGTCCCCGTTGTCTCAACTGTGAACGGCACGCAAACGCCTTCGCAACTCTTGTTGCCGCAAGTACTGGTTGTTTCCTGCGCGTTCCCCTTAGTAACATTGATATCCTTGCATTCGCCAACTGGATTGACGGTATCTTTGACGCATTTTCCCGTCGCCGTATCGCATCCCTGGCCGTTGCAAAGCGTCTTTAATTCCCAACCATAGCTAGAGATGCCGGACGGATCTTTGCAATATACTGAATCCCCGCTGCTTCCCTCGCAAACCACCGCGTCCTTGGAAAAAGCTCCCTTCGATCCGTCTTTATTTAAATTGCTTTTGCTCAAGCAAGCCTCGGTACCGCAAGTACCTTGGCCGCTCTTTTGCGCCTCGGGACCGCTGAATACACATGATTTTCCTTCCGGACAATCACCGTTGCTGGTACAATTACCTTCCGGATTCTCCTGGCATTTACAAGCATTCTTACAATTATCGGAACTGCATATCATATCCTGGACCCAACCCGGTCCGGCACCTTCATCCTTACAGATAAAAGGTTTCTTACCTTGGCAAGTATAGGAATTGATGCTGTAAGTCGCGACAGTGCTTTCCGATCCGGAAGAAGCACCTGAAGTCGTCAAACAATCGTTCATCGACGGCGCCGCGCAACCCACCTTGTTATCGCCGCCCTGGCCTTGGTCCGGGTTATCGCTTGCCTGCGCATCGGTTGACGCCCAGCACTTGCCGGTAAATCCTTTATTAACTTCTATATATCCCGCATCACCCACATCAAACGTCTGAGTTGACGAATTATACGTATAATTTAGCGGCGCAACATAAGAATCGTAAGCGCAACCATTTCCCACGCCGCCGGTAAGTTTACCGCTTAACCCATCCGAATCCTGTACAAACCCCACCCTTCCTTCCGCGCTAACGACAATCTCACCCCGCTTAAAACCGTTACTGCTCCAAACGTTGAATGCTGGAACGTTTACTTTTGTACCATCATTATTGGTTTTGCATTTCTCCGTTCCGGAACCAATAACCCAGCTGAATAGATCGCACCCATTGATGGACGTGTTATCCACGCACAGGTAACTGTAACCAATAAAATCATCATTTGGGTTTGCCGGACACCACCGGTTGGACACATCGCCATTCAAATATTGGCAGGAGATCTGCGTCTTTTTTAACGCCTTGACTACCGGCAAACTACCGTCATTCTTCACCTTCCAAAGCAAATTTTCCGTCGCCCCTTTATAATCTTGCGGGAAAATCATCCTTTCCAATTGTTTCATGATCTGCGCATCTTGCCCCGAATCCGGATCGTCCCCTGGCTTGCCGATACCGGCCGAATTCAAAATATTTAACAGCTTTTCTTTATATTCATTCTTTTTTCTCTCTTTCTGCGTCGTTTTTTCGTCATCATTCAAGTTGGTGTCGTTGGCAATTTTATCCAATGCGATCTTTATTTCGTTCGAAGTCTTATATCCTAAAAATTTATCGAACGCCGCCTTGATTTGCGTCGCGGTTTTGGAACAAAGATTAGTATCATCGGTCCCGCCACATTTATTGTTGAAGCAGTCGCCATAATTGCACACCTGTTGTTCATCGGTTTCGTCATAAATAAGCCCGATTTGCGGCACGGATGTCGTTGACCCGTCGCTATTTCTTATTAATTGTTTGGCATCCCCCCCGTTTTGATTGGTTTCGGTCCGGAAAGGTACTTTGCTGCAAGTATAAACCGCGTTCGGAGCATTACTCGCCTGACTCGAATTTTGACCCGGCTTCATACAAGTTTTTGCGTAAAGCGGAATTACCTTTAGTGCCCCATTCTTGCCGCCGCTAAAATCGTAGCCATAACACCCCACATGGCAAAGGTTATCTTCATTGCAATATTCATTATTTGCCAAACACTGCTTGCCTTGCGCTCCTTTGGGGTCGGAATTGTTGTAGGTGCAAGGTGCCAAGCAAAGCCCCTTATAACAACCGGCACAGGCTTTTGATGCTTTATAGGGTCCTTTTGTCAAAGTTACGCCGTTTTCGATATAAGCAAAACTGCAATTCGGGGTTTTATTATCGGCTTCGCAACCCATCGTCCCGCCATTGCTTTGACAAGTAGTAAAATCTTTTACATCCGTTGCCGCGGCAAAAATTGAATCGACATTTTTTCCCGGCGCATTCATCGCGATTACCGTAAACGCCATTGCCGTCACAAAAACCAAACTCGCCAGGGCGATCTTTTTTGCGCTGGCCGCTAAACCTTGCATAACATTGTTCGTGTTCATAATTTTTGGAAAAACGATACTAATTAAAAATAATTAAAAATTAGAAAAACAACAAAAACTCTCTGATTCATTATCTCATTTTCCCAAAATAGGAATACAATGTCAATTGTGTATAATATTGTGCGTAAACCACTGCCCGCAATTCACCAAAACGACGGCCGTGTCTTAGGCAAAAGCCGTCTTAAACAAAAAAATCGCGCTTGAAATTGCGCGCGGTCTTTTGTCCCGAAAAGATTATTTATTTTGATCTCTTTAATTGGGAAACCAATTGCTTGGCCGAAAGGACCAATTCATCGTTAACCGGCGTTTTTACATTGCAGCTCCGTCCCATTCTGACCACTTCGCCGTTATAATAATCGATCTCCGTCAAATCTTTTGGCCGGTTGCGGCCCTTGGCCACCGCGTTTGCCAGTATTCCTCGCAAAGGAATCAACATCCA
Source organism: uncultured Candidatus Saccharibacteria bacterium (assembly GCA_964623335.1). Taxonomy (GTDB): domain Bacteria; phylum Patescibacteriota; class Minisyncoccia; order Minisyncoccales; family UBA5738; genus UBA5738. The sequence goes on along the minus strand of CAZUST010000030.1, from coordinate 5,296 downwards.
AAACGGCATCAACATTAAATTTGCCAAAAAATCGACCGGATAACCGCAAAAATTAGCGACAAATCCGCTTCCGCTGGCCTTAATCGTTCTTATATACTCCCGCATCATTGAAACTTCCTGGTGGAATATTTCCTTATTGCGCAATCCCTGGTCCGCCGCGACGCCGTTTACCGCCGCGGCCACGCCGATCAAATTGGTGAAAAGTTTCGAATTTTCCATTTTTACCACATCTTTGCCGTAAAATTCGGTTATTTTGAATCCCGCATTTTTAAAAATTGCGGCTAAAGCGCCCGTTAATTCCGAAGGACCGCTTCCCCCGACAAGGCCAAATCCCAACTTAATCGGCAGTTTGTAGGAAATCTGAAATGACCGACTGTCAAATATAGCATCGATTCCGTTTATCGGGCTAACCCGGATTATCTTCACCCGAGATGCGTCTTGCCCCAGAACTTCTCTCAAAGCAACTTGCGCGTCTCCAACCGCCGACAAACCGTTCTGCGAAAGTATCAATGCCGGCATTTTTTCCTTACCCGCAAAATACCGGTAATAAATTCTGACCGCTTCCATTACCGGATTGCGTACCGTCAGCCAAATATAATCCGGATATTTATTTTCCACCGCCTGGCCGAAATCTTCCGACATCACTGTTTCGACCGTCAGAACCTCCGGATCTTTCCCGCCTCTCTCAATCCTCATCCCGCCGCCAGCGATCGTTTCAATTTCATTTTGCCGGCCGACACCGACAATATTGGCCGCGCCTTGCAATTCACGAGCGAACATCGCCCCTGTCCTGCCTCCGACCCCGATAATATAAATTGTTTTCGCCATGTTGGATTGATTACCTTTATTTTACTTCCCGAAACTCGCAAAATGCAAACCGCTCCGCGGTCAAAAGGACGTATCTTTTCAAAAGTGATCGCGAATCATCATTCCATCGGCTCCCAAGAGCTTGTCCCGGAATCTGCTTCCGGATAAAGTTAACGGCATTATTCTAGGGCAAAACCCCGGAGTATTCTTTTGATTAAAAAATTAACGGCCCAAATTCCATTGTTGGCGAATGTAACTGTCAAGTTTTGCGTCAAACATTTTAAGATATTTCTCATCCATCACCGCAAAACCGTAGGCGATTAACGCAATTATGCCGAAGATTATTCCTCCGGTAACCAAAAAAAATCTGACAAGATCCTTCTTGTTATTGCGATTTACCATAATCTTTACCCGATTACTGTAATCCAAGAACGCAATAATGTAAATATAATTATTAATCAAAAAGCCTCTCCGAAGAAAGGCCTTGAATAATATCATTGGCTCCGCGGATCGCTATTCCGGAAATTTGAAAGATAACACCGCCGCGCCCAGCATGTCCTTTTCCGCGTCCCAGTTCGATGCCATCACCACGCCGGTAATCACGTAAGCCACGCCATTTTTAAAAGCGAACAATTGCATGCCCCGGATCGCGTTACCGTCGCGCGTTGATGAACTGCTGATCAACGTTGCGTTTGACCCGTCGCTCAATGTCACGGGTTTTTCAACTATAGTCTTGTAATTTTGCATCGACGTCGCCAGCGAACTCTTCGATTTGGCCAAATAATCGGCTTCGCTTTCCGCGCCGGCATTCTTGATATTCTCCGCGGTTATACTGATATTCTCGGTCAATGCGTTTTCTCCGGTGCCTTCCACGGTAGGTTTAAAATATCCCACCAGCGGCCGGTTATGGATTATTCCTTGCCGCAATTGCCACCCCGTCGGCGGAGTGATCGTCTTGGACAACGCTTCCGCCGCCGCGATCAGCGAGGAATTATCAATTGCCGGCTTATCAACTTCATTTGTCGCGCCGTTTCCCGCCGGATTCTTATTATCTTCTTGCGCCGGTTGGACATTGTTTTCGGCTACCGGATTTTGCACCACCGGCTTGTCTTGTTTTTTGCTCCCTCCGGTAAAAGCCAAGATTCCGCCAATCGCCAATATCAAAACCAACGTTATTCCGCCGATCAGTATTATTTTTTTCTTCGAACCGCCCGAAGGCGTCTCTTCTTCAAAATCATCCGCCGCCCCCGGATCCGTTTCTTCTTGCGAGATTTTACTGGCCGCCGCATTGCTCGCGCCCTCCGCCGCGGCGAACGCCTCATCCAATTCGGCCTGTTGCCACCCCTGCCCCAAAAGGATATCGGTAATCTTGTTTTTCGAAACGCTCAGGCTCGTTTGCTGCTTGATATACTCAACGAGTTCTTGATTCATATTTTATTTGCAATCTTTACGTTTTAAAATTATTAACAAGGCTAAAACGCAAAAATTATAAAATGGTTTATTGATAAAAAATACTGTTATTATCATTTTTGCAGACCCGCGGCACCTTGTCAATAAAAACAAAATGACAAAAAAGTAAAAAACAAAAAAGCAAATCCGATCGCGCGCCACCGGTTAAAACGGTTAAAATAATTAAAAGGGTCGGACCCTTTTGAAAACATTTTTTCGTAAATTTTTCTGTCCATAAATTGTTTAAAAAGTCATATTTGAATACGATTCAAATATAAACTGCCGCGCGGCCAAAGCGGCGCGGTAGTTTGATTCCCCGCCAGGTATTCCGGCGGGTAAATAAACTGCCGCGCGGCCAAAGCGGCGCGGTAGTTTGATTCCCCGCCAGGTATTCCGGCGGGTAAATAAACTGCCGCGCGGCCAAAGCGGCGCGGTAGTTTGATTCCCCATTATTCATTCCCGAAGCAAAGCCCCGGGGATGAATGGCGGGTAAATAATATGGAAGCAAGCCGCTCATCGCTTCGCAATAAAGCAAATCTCGCCCATTTTTAAAAGCCCGTTGAGGGCTTTTTAAATTGGAGCGGGCGAAGAGAATCGAACTCTCGTCTTAACCTTGGCAAGGTTACATAATAGCCATTATACGACGCCCGCCGAAACGATTTATTTTATCAAAAACATAATCATTTAACCCCAAAGTCGATTAAAAGTCAACTCGCGTTTCTCGTTTCATCGGCTCCCAAGGCTTGTCCCAGGCCTCTTGCTAAAAATCCAGCCCCGAACTGTAAATGCTTAAAAATTGTGGAATTGCGAACGCCAGCCCGATCAGCGGCAGGATAAAACACACGCCGGTCAATATCAGCGTCCACAAAAAATATTTGCGGGTTTTTTCCACCGACCGGTAGATATCTTCCAATTTCTTATCCTGCGCTTCGATCCTTTTCAATAAATCTTCATCCATGATTTTTAAAAAATATATTTACCGGATGTGTTCCAATGCCGCAGGGCGTTAATTCCGCGGATCGGCCATACGGATTTTAAAATGGACCTGCCGTGAGAATATTCGCGCGGTAAGTCTGATTATTGATTGGCTCTTTTTTCCAAATTATCTAATTTTTCCTTGACGATATCCGCCAGCTCTTCCAAGGTATAATCGATTTTTACCAGGTAATCGATCACGCCGCCCGATTGCGATTTTTTTACCGCTTCGGTCGTGTTCAAGTTGGAAAGAATCAGCACCGGTACGGTATTGCCCCATTCATCCTCGCGCAATCTCTTGAGCATCGTTAACCCGTCAACCTTCGGCATTATCACATCCAGCAATATAAAATCAGGGTGTTCCCGCAGGGCCGCATTGAGGCCCTCTTCCCCGTCATGCGCTTCAACCACATTAAATCCCTTCTGGCTAAGCTTGGCGCGCAAAAGATCGACCAAAACCGGTTCATCGTCGACGACTAAGATTTTTTTTGTTCCCTCCATATTTTTTAATTTGTAAAACGCCTCTGGAAGTTATTAAATCCATATTAGCAAAAAAACATAAAAACAATAATGGGCAAAACAGCTTAAACAATTTTTTGGAACCGGATAACCCAAATCTACCAATGCTTAAAGCCGCTTTTTTTCATAAAAAAACATTAATCCTGATTTTTTCCCGGCCAATCTTCAACGATAATCTTTTTGCCCTGGCGCTTAACCGTTACTTTTTGATTTTCTTTCCATCCCAATTCCAAAATCAATTCGCGCGGCAAGGTGACCGCCAAAGTCACTTTGCCCAAGCGCGTCAGCTGGCGCAAATTTTTCTCTGAAGTTTTCCGATCCATAAAATTGTAATTAATTTTATTATGTCCGATTATGTTATGTTTGAATTATATTTGAATATAATTTAAATATAACATTTTTGCCCCAAACCGAAAACCGCCGTTTGAGCGACATTGGCTATAAATTTCGGCAAATCCTATCCAGCAACGGGACGATATAATAATTTGGGTCGCGTACCAAATGGTATTATAACGCAGTTAATGAAGATACTTGAAGACCGAAATTATATTGAAAGCTTAATGTTCAAAATCAAAGCAATTAAGGAATGTACCGCCCCACAAACACAATCAGCATAAAAGCTGTTTTTTCGCTTTAAAAAATAAAAACGAGATTATTCTTCGCCTTTCCGCACACTTTTAAGTCGGGCGATAGCGTCATCTCGCACTAAGGTTTTATGCTCTTGGCTTAATCTCCTGAATTTAAGGTAATACCAGATATTCCCGCAAAGGTAAATCACTGCTGATATCGCCATAGAATATATCTGCCAAATACCTGAAATTTCGGATGAAAGCAATCGGGGGATAAGGATAGCGTTAGTAAATATAAGAATTAGTGTTGCCACCAAAGCCCCGCAACAGAAAGAACTGGTTTTATCTGCAATCCTTATTCTTTCATTTCCGCCTCCATCAAGCCATCCATAAAGAGCTTCTGATTCCGGCTCATTTTTAAAGTGTTCCTCTTTCTCTTTCTCGTTATCGTTTACCATCTTGCGCTCCTCCTTTCAAAACATTATCCGCTTGAAGTTTCTATTACTATTTCATATTCGCTATGCCCCATTCTTGGTTCCGGCACGAAATCTATTCCTGCCGCCGAGAATACGATACACTTCGAAAATAGCTTGTTATCCTGCAAATAGCGAAGAGCTAACATTGCTACCTGAGGTAACCACACTCCATTGCGAGAGAAAATCTCTCCTCCATTTTTAATGGAAAAATTTATTTTCTCGCACTTAGAGTCTTTTGCTGAACGATATAAAGGAATGTTAAAGACCTTAAAAACCGCAAAATGCGGGTCACGCGGTTCTCCATCCAAAACATCTCTTTCTTTCATAAACCTCATCCATCCTTCTGGCCCATAGACCTTTACCCGAAGTTTAAACTTATCCATCCGACCATCCTCCTTCAAAACCGTATTGTTTCTTAGCATATTAAAGAAATTTAACTTTATGTCAATTCGCTGGCAGTAGCATTGATTTTACTCGATGCATTGCTAAACTTCAATCACC
>CAZUST010000029.1:0-12802 GCA_964623335.1 uncultured Candidatus Saccharibacteria bacterium | reverse complement strand
GTCCAGGAATTAACTCAAATGCCTCAAGAGTGCAAAAATGGGTGGACGCATACAGCCCCTTGACAAAATTAAGGAATGGTGTATACTAAAGGTGTAAAGATGAGAGTTGAAAATCTTTAAAAATTAGGTTTAAAGATTTGAACGGCGATTTGGGCATAATCCTTATATTTATAATTCAACCAAGGATTTCCCAAACGGCCGCTCAAATTGAGTGGTCAGGTGATTCAAGTGAAGAAGGTGATTAATGTTACCCCCCATGCCTTGAATGTTATCAAGGCAGATGGATCGATGACGACTATTGCTCCATCCGGGCAGGTTGCTCGGCTCGCTGTAACCACCAAGGTGGTTGGCGATGTAGACGGAATCTCCGTCTACCAGACTGAGTTCGGCGAAATACAGGGGCTTCCCGCTCCTGAGGCCGGAACGGTCTTTATCGGCTCTCTGCTGGTGGCTCAAGCCGCTGCAAAGCAGGGCAGGGCCGATGTCCTTTCTCCCGGAGAGTTGATCCGGGACAAAGAGGGTAAGCCGATTGGTTGCAAGGGGTTGACTCGTCAGGGTTAGACTGCTTGCTGGAGTTTCAAAATGGGAAAGTTCTCCGAAATCAAAAATCTTTCCCTCCTTTCATAAGCGCATCATTGCAGGATTGTAATGGTGAGCTGATACGAGGAGGATAATGTATGGATATGGAGATCGAAGAAGCTAAATTAGAAGAAGTTAGGGCGTTTGAGCAGTATAGAAGAGCGTGGAAAGCGACTTTTCGGGCTATTCTTGAGGCGGCTCAAAATAGCCTTCCGAAAGGATACAAAATGGAAGCAAAGATCTCGGAATACTACGGTAACAATGTTCAAATACCCGATTTATACTAAAACACTCAATTAAGACTCCGATCGAGAGGGGTCGGATTAAGATCTCCGAAAACACCCGGTTTCCCCTTTAAAATCTCGGTTTCAGACCGGGTGGGCGCACCAGACTGTGCTAATTCAAGTGACCGGGAGGGGTTGCTTGAAAAGCAACCGAAACCCTCATTTTTGCGTAATCGCAGGGGTTAAATCCCTCCAATAGTATTTGGATTTAATGGTTTCGTAATTCAAATAACAATGGAAATGCGGGGGTTCGACCCCCGTGTTTTTACGGAATAATTGCAGATTTTAATTCATCTCCCCGCGGTATCGAAATACACCCGGAAAAATATGTTTTTTACGGGGCGGTGCAAAAATGGGTGGATGCGTACAAAAAGACGCGTACAAACGCGTACAAAAATTTGACAAAAGATTACCAATCGGCTAAATACCTAGTGAGGGGATGAGGGTTCTTACCCAATACAGGCAGAAAATTCTTCAGCGGAGGAGGTTGGGTTTGGCCATGCGGTCTCTGCCAGATCGCACTATGTAGCTCGACTGATTCCGCGAGGGATTGTTCCCCTCGCTAAAAGGCACCGATCGATCGGTGTTTTTTAGTTTCCGTGCCGCTTTTGAGTTGTTAAAGCCTGTTTTTTTTGGTAAAATTAATCAATTAAGCGAATTTCGAATTCCATTTGGAAATTAATTCATTGGAAATTCAATGAAAATTAAAAATTGGAATTGAAAATTTTTTGAATCATGCAATATAAGATCGCGGTATCGGGGGCGGCGGTGACCAATCATTGTTGCGACAACATCATTTTGATTTCCAAGGAAGTGGGTAGGGAGATTGCCCGTTCGCACTGCGTCCTTGTTTCGGGGGCGACCACGGGCGTGCCTTATTTTTCCGCCGTCGGCTGCAAGGAAGCCGGCGGATTCAATGTCGGTTTTTCACCGGCTGAATCCGAGATTGAACATATCAAGCGTTATCGTTTGCCGGTTGATGCTTTTGACGTAATGATCTATACCGGATCGGACTATCCCGGACGCGATATCATTATGACCAAATCCGCCGACGCGGTAATCATTATTTGCGGCCGCATGGGAACCTTGCACGAATTTACCACCGCCGTCGAATGTAAAAAACCAATCGGCGTTTTGCTTGGATCCGGCGGTACCGCCGACAAAATCCCTGATTTGGTCAAGGGAACATTCCGGGGTTTGAAAAAAATTACCTACGACACTGATCCGATCGCGCTGGTGCGAAATATCATCGAACAGGTGCACCAAGAAAAAACAAAAGAAAACAAACGCGCCAAACTGTAAAAATTGAAAAGTAAAAGTAAAAATATTTGTGAATACCTGAAGTGGTATTCTTGAAGGCGTAAAGAAATTTCCAATTTTCGGTATTATAAACGCAAAAGTCAAAATTATGAAATTTGCGGCCGATTTGCACATACATTCAAAATATTCCCAGGCAACTTCTCCCCGGATGAACCTGCAATCGCTTGACCTCTGGGCCCGCGCCAAGGGGATCAAGCTGATGGGCACGGGCGATTTTACCCATCCGGCTTGGTTTGGCGAAATAAGCGAATTTCTGGATCCGGCCGAGCCGGGTCTTTTTGCATTGCGAGGTTCAAAAAGCGGCACGAGGTTTATGCTGACTTCCGAAGTCAGTTGCGTTTACTCCAAGAGCGGCCGCTTGCGCAAGGTCCATATCGCGCTGTTCGCTCCCGATCTTGAAACGGCGCAAAAAATAAATATCCGCTTGGGAAAATTAACCAATCTGGCGGCCGACGGCCGGCCGACGCTCGCGATCGGTTCCGAAGAACTGGCCAAGATCGTCCTCGATGCTTCCGAAAGCTGTCTGATTGTTCCGGCGCACGCGATGACCCCTTGGTTTGGGGTGCTCGGTTCCAAATCCGGATTTGACTCCCTTGAGGAATGTTTTGGCGATTACGCCAAGTATATTTACGCCATCGAAACCGGCTTGTCGGCCGATCCCGCCATGTTGTGGCGCATTCCGGACGGCCGCCGCGTCGCTTTGCTAAGCAATTCCGACGCCCATTCGCCGGAAAAAATCGGCCGCGAAGTGAATGTTTTTAACAGCGATTTGGATTATTACCGGATCATCCGGGCCATCAAGGATCGCGACCCCCAAAAATTTTTATATACTATTGAATTTTTTCCCGAAGAGGGAAAATACCATCTGGATGGCCATCGATCCTGCAGCGTCTCCTTAACGCCCGAAGAATCCGCCCGAAACAATAACCTTTGCCCCAAATGCGGCCGTCCTCTGACTATTGGGGTTTTGAATCGCATCCGCGAACTGGCTGACCAGCCCGAAGGTTTTAAGTCCGCCGGCGCCATCCCTTACAAAAGTTTGGTGCCTCTGCAGGAAATTATCGCCGATGTTCTTGAGGTGCTCGTGGCCAATTCCCGGGTGAAAGCGGAGTACGGGAAACTGGTTAAGGCTTTCGGTTCGGAATTCACCGTGTTGCTCGGACCGTCCGCCGAAGAAATGGAAAAAGTGACCGAAGCCGCGATCGCGCGGGGAATTGTCGACGCTCGTGAAGGCCGGGTGAAATTGATCGCCGGCTACGACGGCGTCTTCGGCCATGTTAAGATTCCTAAAAGCCGGAAAACAGCCTTAACGTCGGTGCGGTTTGACAATTCCCGCAACCGGGAGAAATTATTTTGACGGATAAATTGTGCAAAAATATCATGGAAGCCGGAGAACTGAATAAAAAAATCAAAGAAGAAAAAACCGCGGTCCTGATCGTGAATACTTATTCCCGCAGCGGTGAAAAGCTTTTTTTCCGCGCGATGGACGGCTTGGATGCCCGCGGTATCCGGTTGGCGGCGGCTTATCCGGTGCGCAATCCCAAACGCCTGCCTGAATTCGTGAAAGAAGCGATCGGGCGCGGTCATAAGATGATAATAATCGGCGGCGGCGACGGCACGATAAGCTCGGCGGTTGATTATTTTGTCGAAGAAGACATCGCTCTCGGCGTCCTTCCGTTCGGAACGGGCAACAGTTTTGCTCGTTCGCTTGGTATTCCCCTCGATTTGAATGGAGCCCTGGATGTGATCGCCAAAGGCAAAGTCGCCAAGATTGACGTGGGAGAAGTGGATGGGCACCATTTTGCCAATGTGGCCACGATCGGATTTTCGGCCGATGTGGCGCGTTTTGCGCCGCGACCGCTGAAGCGCTTGCTGGGCGTCGGAGCTTACGGCCTATCCGGGCTGTGGCAGTTTTTTGCGCACGGCTATTTTGACTGCGACCTGACCATAAACGGCGTAAAAAAATCAATCAAAACCCACCAAGTGATAATCGCCAATGGTACGTATTATGGCATCTCCAAAATCCTGCCCGATGCCCAAATTGACAACAAAGAACTTTTGGTTATGACCATGGATTCCATGGATCGTTTCCAAATATTGAAATTTTGGGCGGCGCTGTTGACCAATGGCCGCGTAAGATTCCCGGAAATCGATTATATGCAGACAAAAGAGCTTTACATGGAAACCCGGCCGCGCAAACATATTGATATAGATGGTGAATTCTCGCGCAAAACTCCGGCAATAATAAAGATCCATCCCAACGCCCTGTTCATCATGGCGCCCCAAAATTTCATTGATATCGGCTAACGATCTTGATTGTTGAATTCTTTGAAAAGCTTGTTAAGTCTTAAAGTCTTATCTATTACCGCGGCCGCCGACAATACGCAGACGCCGGCGATGAATCCGGCCAGCACGTCGGTGGGATAGTGAGCGCCCAGATATATCCGGGAAAAACCGATCAAAATCACGATTACTGCCGCAAAAAGATAAGCCGCCAGGCCAAGAGGTTTATTCTTCGAATAGTGGTAGGTAAAATAGGCCAGCAGGCCGTAAAATACCAAAGAATTCATTGAATGGCCCGAAGGGAAACTGTAAAATGAAGTTTCTTCGAGCGGCGGAAGATCCGGCCGGTCGCGATGAATAAGAAATTTTATCAGATTGTTCAATCCGATGCTCAATAGCAAAATTGCCGCGTAGGTGGCCGCGGTTTTACGCTTATTTTTAATCAAAAGAACCGTAATCACGATTATTGATACTGCAAAAATGAATTCTTTCGATCCCAAAAACGACGCGGCAAACATCAGCGAGGTCAGCGCCGGAGTGCGGAAAGAATAAATTGCGGTCTGGACGGAATTATCAAACGCGGCCGTTTCTTTTTCAATCACTTCATCGGCAATTTCGGCAAATACCCAAAGCGAAGCCAGCGCCATCATCGCTCCCGCCGCGATTTCCGCCAGAATGACCAGTCCGGCCCGCGATTCTTTGCCGAAAAATGCCAACTGCTTGACTTTGCCGTTTATTTTCATAGGTTAAGTATAATGCTTGGATTGCTTATTGAACAAATCTAGTCTCTTAATCCCTCATGCATTCAGCGGGGATTTTATTCCGCAGGATACGGGGAACGCCTGAAACAAAGCGAAATACCGTTCAACAAATCATCATAGCGTAAGCCCGGGGAACTTCATTTGGTAAAATGCGCACAAACATCTTTATTTTCGGGGACAGTGTATCTTTCGGATGTTGTGACAGCGGCAGCGGCTGGGTTCAGCGGTTGAGTAATTTTGCCATGGAAAAATATCTTTTGGAAAACAATGATGAATTCTATACTTATAATTTGTCGATTCGCAGCCAGACAACATCCGATATTTTAATTCGCCTGAAAAACGAAATAACCCCCCGGCTTTTACGGGATTGACTATCGAATAATATTATTGTTTTTGCGGTTGGATTGAATGATTCCGCTTATGTGCATAGCAAAAAGGGGAATTGGGTTGATTTTGGCGAATTTGAATCCAATATCGAAAAATTGATTGACACTGCCGCCGAATTTTCAAAAATAATTATATTCGTCGGATTATATCCAATCAATGAAGCGATTATGGACCCAATGCCTTATGATTTGGATAAATCTTACCACAATGAAGACGTAGGGCGCTACGATCAAAGGTTGATGGTTGCCGCCAAGAAAAATAATGCCGAATATATTCCAATTTTCGATAAATTTGAAGAACAAAACTATAAAAAATTACTGCACGACGGCGCCCATCCCAATACCGCCGGCCATCGATTGATCTTTGAAACCGTGCGGTATTATTTGTTGGCCGTCAAAATCATATAAATCAATTTAACCGACAACGGACATTCCAACATTATTGAGAATGCGAGAATGTCAGTAAATTTTTAATTTATAAGATAAATATGCTTGATATTCCTTTTGTAAAAAATCCGGGCGGGCAATGCGGACAAGCTTGCATGGTCATGGCGTTGAAATACTATTTTTCCGAAAAAGAATTTAGCATCAGACAAATGAGTGAGTTGATGAAGCGAAGAGACGGAAAATGGACATTTCCGTATCAAAACGCGGTTGTACTTGATGAGTCTGGTTTAAAAGTTAAATCATCGGATGTTATTCGAAAGTGCTTATGCCGCGCTGGAGATTGACAACGATATTTTGGTAGTTTTTGGTAAAAAATAAATTATGGAGGACAAAATTACAATCCGGCGGGCCGAGGGGAGGGATTTGGATGATATTTTGCGGTTGACCGCTCAGCTTTGCCAAGAGGAAAAAGAAAATTACGATAAAGATTGGGATATGGAGTGGGTTTACGGCCAAGGGAAAGAAATAATAAAGAGTGATTTAACCCATGAAAACAGTTTTGTTGCGGTTGCCGAGTTAGATGGCAATGTGTTTGCGTTTTTGCGGGGAAGCTTGTATTGGGATGGCTGGATGTCGTGGAAAAAAGGCAAAGGTGCGGAACTGTGGGATTTTATTATTGAAGAAGGGTTGCGCAATCGGGGAGTCGGATCAAAGCTTATGAATATGTTTTTTGAATGGTGTAAACAGAAAGATGTTAGTTATGTTCTGTTGAATGTCTCTGTGGAAAATGCCAGAGGAACCGAATTTTATAAAAAATTCGGATTTGAAAAATACCAAATAATCATGGAGAAAAAACTGAAATGAAAAGGGAGATTTCCTTGGAAGAAGTGAAAAATATTATAGATGATTTTGTTTTGGCGAATACGGAATTTTTGGCCGGGATCGATTTTGCGATTGGGGTGAGCCGGGCCGGCTTGGTGCCGGCCGCGCTGTTGGCGGCCCGGATCGATAAGCCCTTGGCGGCGGCGTATATCGACAAGAACGACAACATATTTTTTGACCGCGCGGATTGGATAAACGGGAAAAACATTTTGGTTGTTGACGATGTTATCCGTTCGGGCAAGACCCTGTGGCTTTTGAAGGATCATCTGAAAAAATATACCAATCCGGCGGAAGTTTCGTTTTTTGCCTTATACCGGATCATTGGCTTGGCGCGGCCGGAATTTCATGTCAAGGCGTTTGCCAAAGATGTTAATCACAACATTGTTTTCCCGTGGGACAATTAAAAAATATGGCGATTAAAAAAGAATTCGGCATCCGGCGCGCGATGGCCGGAGATTTGGATGATATCTTGCGTTTGAATTTTGATTTGAATTTTTAATTGTTCAAAAAAACGAGCCGGTTCCCAAGATCACGATATCGTGTTAGAGAATATATTAAGCGATAATAAAATGCGTATGGCAACAAAAAAAGAAGAAAAAGAAAAAAAAGAGGAAAAGAGCGTGAGGCGCGAGGAATTCAAAGTTTCCGGCGAAAAGATTCTCGAAAAGGTTAAAGAACTCATCAAAGAGGGGAATGTACGCCGGATAATCATCATCAACGAAAAAGGCGACGCGTTGATGGAAATCCCGTTGACTTTCGCGGTGGTGGGCACGGCCTTCGCGCCGGTTTTGGCGGCAGTGGGGGCGCTGGCGGCGTTGATTGCCAACTGCACGATCATCGTGGAAAGAAAGTAAATCGCGAGTAAAAAGCAGGTATTCAATCCACCTTGCTTGCGAGGGTTTAACCCTCGCATTAACGAGGGATAGACTTATGCCTATTCATTTGAATTATCAGGGAACGACTTGCAATAAATGCGGCGCGGAATTTATTTCATTCCGCGATGATTGCCGTTGCCCCAAATGCGGAAGCCGCGCCATCGAATCGTTCGGGTTTGTCGAGGCGACCATTGCGACCATGAAAGACCATAAACAGATATATGGCAATTATTTTCCCGATGCGTGGTTTTCCGGCTCCGCGGCCGATCTCGTGCAGGGGATGATTTTCGAGCTTTTCGACAATCTTGAAGCCGAAAATCCCAAGGACGCGCCGGATTTTATCTCCCGGCAATTGGCTGAGGTTGAATTCGAAGAGGGTATGGAGCACCTTATCGGCCAGGCCAAAGAGATCGCGCTGCTGGTTTATGAATTGTACCGCCGCGATCCGGATTTTCGCGGCAGCGTCTTGAAAGAAAAGCCTCTCAATCCCAAACTCAAAAATTTGCGGCCCGATGACAATGCCCGGGATTTGCGAAACCGGCACGAAACCATGTCATAGCATTGTCATTTGACAAATTTGATTTAAACGAGTAATTTCTAAATGCGGTGATGGTGTAGTGGTTATCACTTGGCGTTGCCAGCGCCAAAACTTGGGTTCAAATCCCAGTCGCCGCATTTTAGCACATTTCGGCGCTTCGGTAGTGCAGCACGGCCAAGCATGGGAAGTTTAAGCCTTACCCAAGGCGTATATTTCTCGACTCGGGTTCAAATCCCGGCCGAGGCAATAGGAGCGATGTTTATTCCACTCCGAGTATGGCTGATTGTATGGCTTTTGCTTTCTGAAATCCCTTCTACGTCAGGAATTAATACAAATGCGCAGCAATCAGTCCATATTCTTTTAATTTTCCGCAAAGCGCTTCAGGGCGTTTTGTTTCGTTTTTGCCTTGAAAGAGAGGCTTTTTTTGTATAGAATGGGCATAATGTTGAAGTAAGCTAATGCAGGTGGGATTGGGGTGAGGATGCGGTTGGGCGAGGTCGCACCTCGGCGCGCACGCCGAGGAACGGCCTCAAATACGAACACGAATTCAAGCTATGGCAAAAGACGAGAATATTATCAAAGGCAAGTTGGCGGAGAGCTTGGTGGAGCGGTTGTTGAAGGCCTCGGGTTGCCGGGTGTATCGTTTGGGTTCGGAAGCGATGCTGGAAAATATCGTGCAGTTGGAAGATGAATTTAGCAAAGATAGCAGTTTGGGAAAAAAGATTGCATCGATCCCGGATTTTGTGGTGATGGGTGCACGAGAAAAGCCGGTGTTTGTGGAGGTGAAATTCCGCACTGATCCGGAGTCGCTGGAAGAAGAATTGCTTTTGGAAAAGGAAGCGCTGGAAAAGTTTTGGGAGGCCAAAATTGTTTTGGCGACCATTAAGGAAAAACCGTATTTCCGGGTGCTCACTCCGCCTTATTTTTCAAAAGAAAAACGCGAAGGCTGGCCCATTCCGGTTTCCAACTGGAAACCGCTCGAAAAAGATCCCGATCTCGGCTGCGACGCCAAAACTCTAAAAAAATTCGAAGAATTGTTGAAAACGCATTATGGAAAACAATAACCCGGAATATCGTCCAGAAGAAATAGAGAAAAAGTGGCAAAAATACTGGCAAGAAAAACAGCTTTTTAAAGCTTTGGATTCTCAAGAGGCCGGCAATAAAAAGAAATCATATCTTCTGGTTGAGTTTCCTTATCCTTCCGGCGAGGGTCTGCATGTCGGCCACGTACGCTCGTATTCGGCCATGGATTGTATTGCCCGCAAACGCCGCATGGAGGGGCAGAATGTTTTATTTCCAATCGGCTGGGACGCTTTCGGCTTGCCCGCGGAAAATTTTGCCATTAAAACCGGCATCCATCCGGAAATTTCTACCGCCCAAAATATCGCCAATTTTACCCGCCAGATGAAAAGCATCGGCTTGTCTTTTGACTGGTCGCGCCAGGTGAACACCACCGACCCGGATTATTACAAATGGACGCAGTGGATATTTGTTCAGCTTTTTAAAAACGATATGGCTTACCAGGCAACCATTCCGGTCAACTGGTGCCCCAAGTGCCTTACCGGCCTGGCCAACGAGGAGGTGGTGAGTGGTGATTGTGAACGCTGCGGCACTCCCGTGACCCGCAAGGAGATCAAGCAATGGATGTTGCGGATCACCCGCTACGCCGACCGCCTGATCGCCGATCTCGATTCGGTTGATTTCTGGGAAAAGATCAAAATCCAGCAGCGCGAATGGATCGGTAAAAGCCAAGGAACAACCGTCGATTTCGTTATTGATGGCGTTGGCGACAAAATCAGTATTTTCACGACTCGCGTCGATACTGTTTTTGGCGTGACCGCGCTGGTTTTGGCTCCCGAACATCCTCTGGTTGCCCGGCTTGCCGGCCGGATTGCTAATATTGGCGATGTCAACGCCTATATCGAGCAGACCCGTAAAAAATCCGAATTTGAGCGTGTCAACCTGGAAAAAGAACGCACCGGTATCCGCCTGGAAGGCGTGTTCGCGGTCAATCCGGCCAATAATAAAAAAGTCCAGGTTTGGCTGGGGGATTATGTTATCGGTTCATATGGCGGAGGAGCGGTAATGATGGTACCCGCTCACGATCGCCGCGATTACGATTTTGCCAAGAAATATAATTTGCCGATCAAAGAAGTTGTAAAAGGAGGTGATATTTCAAAAGAAGCATTCGTCGATTACGGCATCCTTGTAAATTCCGGCCAATTCGACGGGCAAAATTCCGAACAAGCCATAAAAAATATCCGTGCCTGGTTGCAAGAATTAGGTTTGGCAAAAATGACCGTTAATTACAAATTGCGCGACTGGATATTTTCACGCCAGCATTACTGGGGCGAGCCCATCCCGGTGGTGCATTGCGACAAATGCGGCACGGTCCCGGTACCCGAAGACCAGTTGCCGGTAAAACTGCCGCACGTGGAAAAATATCAGCCTACCGGTACGGGCGAATCGCCATTGAGCACGGTCTCGGATTGGGTCAACACAACTTGTCCCGAATGCGGCGGCCATGCCTTGCGGGAAACCGATACCATGCCCAATTGGGCCGGTTCCAATTGGTATTACGTGCGCTATTGTGATCCGCGCAACGATAAAGAAATCGGCGCCAAAGATAAACTCGATTACTGGCTGCCGGTTGATTGGTACAATGGCGGCATGGAACATACCACCTTGCACCTTTTGTATTCGCGCTTCATCTACAAGTTCCTATACGACATTAAAGCGGTGCCTACTTCGGAACCTTATCAAAAACGCACTTCACAGGGAATGGTTTTGGCTTCCAATAACCAGAAAATGTCCAAGTCGCGCGGCAACGTGGTGAATCCCGATGACATTGTCAAAGAATACGGCGCCGATACTTTGCGCATCTATGAATTGTTCATGGGACCCTTTGACCAGGCGATCGCGTGGAGCACGGACGCGGTGCGGGGAAGCCGCAAATTTTTGGGGCGGGTGTGGAATTTGGTTGCCGATTGCGCGAAAAATGAAGCAAGCGGAGAAGAGATGTTGCGCCGCGTTCACAAACTAAATCAAAAAATTTCCGGTGATATCGAGCAGTTGAAATTCAACACCGCCATTGCCGCTTATATGGAATTTTTAAACTTTGCCGAAGACAATAAAAATGATGTCGGCAAAGATGTTTTGCAAAGATTGGTGATGCTGCTGGCGCCGTTCGCGCCCCACATTTGCGAAGAATTATGGCAAAAATTGGGCCATAACGAAAGCGTTTTTGAACAGCCATGGCCGCAAGCCGATCAAAACTTGATCAAAGAAGATACTGTTGAGATCATCGTGCAGATAAACGGCAAAATGCGCGATAAAATTTTGATATCTGCCGGCGCAAGCCGGGAAGAAGCGGAAAAAATCGCCAAAAATTCCGAATTTATAAAAAAATGGCTCGGCGAGAGTCAAATCAAGAAAACTATTTTTGTTCCTGGGCGTTTGATTAATATCGTTATATAAAAAGAAATAGACCGTAATCTGTTCTGCTGACGGCCGTTCTTGTGCCAATAATAAAAATCTGAACGGCATTTTTTAGTCATCCGGTTTTGATTATAGCATAGTTTATTAAATTTGTCAAGATTAACACGAAATCCGGATTGGGGTATGGTTAAAATATGGCAAAACGACGGGAAATTATTCCTTATGGAGAAGTTTATCGGGCGTTGAATAAGGCCAAAATCGATTATTTGGTTTGCGGCGGCACGGCCGTGGTGATGCTTGGTTTTTCCCGGGTGACGGTTGATTTGGATTTGATTGCCGGCTTGGAAAAAGAAAATTTGGGGAAATTATACGACGTTTTGACGAAGCTGGGTTATAAATTAAGCATACCGATAAAGAAAAGCGATTTTATTGACAAAAAGAAATTAAAACAGCTCGAAACGGAGAAGAGTATGAAAGTGGTATCTTTTTACCATCCGAATGATCCGTTTAAAATTATTGATATCGGAGTCAATCTGCCGAACATCGGTTTGATTTTAAGGAACAAACAATATATTGAAGTTGACGATTTGTTGATTCCGGCGATTTTTGTTGATGATTTGATAAAAATGAAAGAGAAATTGGCTCGTCCGAAAGATTTGATTGACGCGCAAAATTTAAGAGAAATAAGCAAATATGAAAAACAAAAAAAACAAAAAAGCGCAAATGGTTGACGAACATTTGCTTCATGTTTATAAAAATACCACGCCAAAACAAAGATTGGTTTGGCTCAAAAAAAACATTGATTTTTGCAAAAAGATGAAATGCGCCAAATCTTAACGGAACGAGCCGGTCAAAGCAGAGCAAAACAAACCGCCAAAGATTCGGAAATTATAAAAAATGGCTTGGCGCGAGCTAAATCAAAAAAACAATTTTTGCGGCGGACAGATTGATAAACTTTGTTGTTTAGCATATATATTTGTATTTTTGTCAAGATTTACGGCGGATTGGGGGCGGTGTATTGTAAAACATAAGATTTAATATCTAATTTTTGTTTCTTTTCTGATTTTCG
>CAZUST010000028.1:0-13295 GCA_964623335.1 uncultured Candidatus Saccharibacteria bacterium | reverse complement strand
TACAATTATATCTCAAAACAATACCATATTTATATGGTATTGTCAATAGCTGGGTGCCATAGTAGAGGACGTTCGAACTATTTTTGAGCGAAAAAACGACGCCACCATCTACATTCCCGCCCTTGAATATGTTAAAAAATGATATTTACCCCACTCCGCCACTCACTATATACAAGACAAAAAATAACCGTCGACAAACGAATTTTTACTCTACCAACCGGCATCATATAAAAAAAGATTGCCGGTGCATTACGCTTTTCCGACATAAATCTTCATTGCCTACGCAACCAATTGGGACGTTGTTATTGCCTCCCAGTTAGCATCAGTTGCTTTTGGTTTTATTGTCTTTGACCCATACTTATGGCACAACAGACACTCTTCAGGTTTCCAGTCGTTTATCCGCTTGGTTGCGATTGGAAGTATCTTAAATGTTCCAACACCCTCAACCGCTATTACTTCCAATCCGCCGCGATTGATTATCTCCAAGACATAAGGGGTAAACTTTACAGTTGGATTCTTACTTTTTATGTCCAACACAGTTTCCTTGAGTCCTGTTCCGCGGGTCGTAAAGTCTTCAACCAAAGCAATTGTACTTCCTGGATCAAGATCTGTCTTGAGTACTATATGGCCATCCACTTTCTCTAAAACTGCTTCCTTCGCTCCGCAAAGCTTCCTCACGTCATCCCCCAAGCCAGTTGCACCCGTAGGAATACCAGCCATATAATTGGGGAAGGACAACCCTGACTGTTGCATTCTGTAGAATATCTGCGTTGCAAAGAGCTTGCGAATGTTATCATGGGCGAGAAAAATCCTCGAGATAAGGAATCCATCACTATGCAAGCCGGATTTCAGCTCGGCATGGAGACCAGAAATTCCAAGTTCGGCGGCTTCATAGTTATAACTCCAGAAAGCACCCAATGTTTTTATTATGTGGATGACTTCTTCGGTAGTAAGGAACCACCTTACATCTCCAGGATCAAGCCCGAGAAGCTCTTCTCTGTTTAACCCCAATAGATTACCCATATATTCACCCCTTAAACTATACTGATATTTGGACTTCTTGCATATCCGCCAACGCCTCAGCAATCTCCTTGGCAATTAAATAGGCCGCGTCTGCTGGTGTGCCAATGCCTTCGGGCGGTGAGGAAATAGGACGACCAATTACCAGGTGAGTCGCGCCCGCTTTAATTGCTTCCCCGGGCGTCATGACTCTCTTTTGATCATTTGCTGCTGCCCATGCAGGCCTTACCCCAGGGGTTATCTTTAACATGCGATCAAATTCTTTGTATTTGCCCAACAGCACCAACTCTTGAGGCGAACAGATAATTCCATCTGCGCCAACTTCCAATAGCATGTGTGCAAACTGGACTACTTTGACTCCTGGCGTATCTCCAAATATCGACCTACATTCAGTTTCATCGATGGAGGTTAAGATTGTAACTCCCAAGATCAAAGACCGGCCCTTATTCTTTACGGCAGCAATAATTGATTGTTTGCCGGCAGAAGCATGGACGTTAATCATCTTTACGCCCATCCCAGCCGCGATCTTTGTTGCCTTACCAACCGTATTCGGAATATCATCGAATTTGCCGTCGTAGAAAACCTGCCCACCCTTGGATTGAATTGCACGTATTACTTCCGGCGCCTCACCTGAAGTAATCAGTTCAAGGCCTGTCTTAATTATGCCTACTAGCATTGCAATGATTCCGACAAGGGGCATCGCATTCTTCTCTCCATCCACATCAAGAGCGAAGATTATCCTTTCCTTTGCTCCACGAATCATATCTTCGTTTACTTTTGCCAATTCCAACACCTTCTCTAACTGTTGCTTTCATTACAGCCGATTCAATTCTTAATGTGCTAAAAAACGTGCACAAAACGGCGATTTATGGCTTTGGCCTTCACCGCGAGTACATTGGGTTGATATTACTTAAATTCCTTAAATTTGCAAGCATTTTTATAGAAAAAAGCAGATCACCATTGGCGGTTACTGCTTTAAGATTCTGCTTTGTTTCTGCAGATCCATTCTGATATATTTTGTTACTCGCCAAGGGGCTACCAAAGCCAGGGCTCCAAAACTAAATGCGTCGGCCTTATGCATGCCACGCAACCAAGCAATATCTTCGTATATCCATATGCTCGGAGCGATAACTGGAACTTTCGTTAACGACTTTAGTTTTTTAACGAGTTCCCACGTGTATGGCTGAGCATCCGATCCCGAGACTCCTCCTCCGCCCGAACCCAAATGTGAAAGTGGGCTCTGTTTGTTCTGGAAAGCTATCGGGTAAGGTACGCTGTTTATGGCAAGAGCTTCGCAATACCTTTCAATGCCTGGAATGATGCGGTCAACATCATGCGCAACCGAAACTTTCAAAATTACTGGAAAATCGCTGACTTCAGCAACGGCTCGGCACCCCTCGATCACTCTTGCGACATTGCTAAGAATATCGCAATCATTTGTGTTTGGGCACGAAGCATTGATCTCCAGCAATGGAATATCGAAAGCATTAAGATCGTTTGCCATTATTGCCAACTCTTCCGGCGTTCCCAAGATAGAAACCACTGGACGGATTTTCCCCGCATTAATTCGGGAACCTATTTCTTCCTTCCATTTATTAAAGCCCGGATTAGTGAGCCCAATAAAATTTACAGTACCTGCCGGTCGCAGATTGCGGAAGGATGAGAAGCGGATACAATGCCATGGATTTCCGTTCCAATTACCCTTTATTGGTTTTAAGGTAACTGTTTTTGCCACGGGAACCAATAATTTAGTATCCCATAGCCCTAATGTTTCCAGCACTTTATGATGAAACCAGCCATTTCCGTCTGGCCCGACGATTCCGCTTGGTGCGAAATACTCTGCCTCGAAACCGTTTGAAAATTTTATCACAATTTTTAGCCTCCTATTCTGTTGATAATGTTCGCAAACAAATCGTTTCTTATGCTACGCAGATAGTAGCCGAACGAATGGAAAAATCAAGTACGAAAACCATTTTTACGATCGAACAAAAAAATTCCAATTTAAGCTATGCCAAATTTCGGTGTTAATCCATTGGAGCGTCCAAAATCGTATGCGGACCATAGCAGTGGGCGATTTCATTCCTGCGCTCTGCATTCAGGAATCCGGCTTTGCAATATCCGGCAATCGGGCATTCATCGCACAGCGGTTTATCCTTTGAGCAGATTGCCTTCAGAACAACGCCGCTTCCTCCTCCGCCGTACATCTGCAAAACGGCAGTGATAACATCCATTTTTTCATTGGTTGACCTACTGGCCTTATCGATGTTCTCAAGAGTCTTTTTAATATTATCCGGCGATGCATCCTCCGAATAAAGCAATCCCAACCGGTGCATCATTCTCAACACATGGACATCCGGCTTGACTGCGTCAATTCCAAGCTCTTTCAGATAATCGAGAGCCGGAATATCGCCGATGCCGCTGAACCTGTCCATCAGCTTCCATTTGAGCCCTTCCGCCCTTTCATCATTCGCTTCGAGATATTTCCCGAAGGATCCGTAATCCTTGGAAATACTCTTCATTGTTTTGGCGCTCTTTACGCAAGCCTCGAGTTTATCCCGGCTCATTACCGGCCCCGATTCGATCATAATCTTTTCCCGATCCGCATCAGCGTACTTGCTGACGATCCCGATATCATAATCTGAAAGGGCTTTTTTAATGCTGTCCGTGCCAGCCCCAATGGCAACATCCCCAGACCCCTCTGCAATGATATAAGGCACAAGATGTTCAAAGAAATACGCATCCGGCTTGCTTTTGTCGAAACGGGGCGCTTTCAACCTTTTTATTTCATCAATAAAATTATCGCCAACAGAAATTGATTTGAGTTTTTCAAACATCAGCCCGAATACGCTTTTGAGCATTATTCCTAAAATCGTCTCCCTGATGATGATATCGAATGCACGATCAATCCCAGCCTGCTTCACCTCTGCCGGCTCGTCAGATTCTTTATATATAAATTCCATTTCCAGCTTTTTCTTTTTGGGCATGCTGTTTATACCGCTTAAACTTAAATGATGCCGCCTAATATAACTCCTCAACTTTCAAAAATGCGTCGCCAAGCTTAAATCACAAATCTCGCAACCGCCGATTTGTCCCTCCGGACATTATTGTATTTTCAAAATATTGCCAAACGAACCCACTAGCCAATGGGCTCTTTTGTCCGCATCTATGCTTTTGTTCCTGAAAATGCAAACATATCTGTCCTGCACCCCCTCTGCCGCCTCTAAAATCTTGGATATGTGATTAACGTACCCGTCCTTTTCCACATAAAGGATATTTTTCCTCTGGGCTATGCATCCGTCTATTTGTCCCTCAATCTCGCGGTATGGCTTGGAAGGAAATTTAGTGTAGTTCGAGGAATACTCCAAGTTCTTTATCTTATAAGGATGAACCGTTTCGAACCCTGCCATGCGATAAAGCTCGGTCAGAAGCTTGAAGCGGTCATCCCTGATCGTATTGTCCAAAACGAAAAAAGCAAAAATGTTTTTGCGAGCGAGCTGGTCAAAGAATGACTCCAGCACCACTGAATAATAAATATCCGAATGCATGTCCTTGATGTCGGAGGTCATCATCTTGATATACATCTCGTTCGTAACTTCGGCTGCTGCCAATTTTAATTCCGCATCGCTGACACCAGGCCGTATCAGATATTCGGATATCGATTCCACCAGCGAAAGGACGAATTCCTTATGCTTGCCAGCATCTTTCAAGCCTCTCATTTCCGCCAGATATTCATCCATCCGGGAACCGATGTCAGAAATCTCTTTAAATTTTGGATTATTTTGTTCCATTGTCTTTTTTTGCAAAATCTCTCGGATATTTGTCGAAAATTACAATTTTCACGCCGGCTTTTTCCATAGCCTCCAGGCACGGATTACAGCAATGATCGTGCCCCACGATATACATGGCACCTCCCCTGGCATTCCCCTTCGCAGCCTTGATCGCTTCAACTTCGGCGTGGCCGGACTGCCGGCAAATTGACTTGCATTTCTCGTATCCCTCGCCCTTCTTCCTCGGACATTTTTCCTGCGGATTATCGCATAGATTGCGCCCAACATAAAAATACCCGCCATTCTCTATGATGGCTATGACATCCCTATTGGCGCACCGTTTGCCAAAATCATCGCTCATTGCCTTAAAAATTCAATTATTTTATTCAATGCAGCATTAAGATCGCCTTCGATTTCATGCTCCCATACCCTGATGACCTGCCATCCTTCTGTTTTTAATTTTTCCCTGGTTTTTCTATCCCTTGCCATATTGCCTTCAATCTTGGCAATCCAGTAATCTTTCGGCAAGCGGTTTCTTATTTTCGAGAATCGGTATCCGTGCCAGAAATCGCCATCAATAAAAATTGCCTTTTTTCTGCGTGGCAATGCAATATCTGGGCATCCGGCGGCTTTCTTATAATATTTTTGAAAATAAATTTTCTGCTTCCTGAGAGCGCTGAATATCATTTTTTCCGGCTTCGTATTCTTTCCCCTGATCCGAGACATTATCCAGCTCCTTTTCTCTTTGGTAAAAATATCCGCCATATTCTATGCATCAAGCACATCCAGTATTTTTTTTGTCACATGCCACATAAGCACTGGCGCAACTGCATTCCCCAGGGCTTTATAATTTACCCCTCGCGAACCAGGCAGCAAAAAAGTATCAGGGAATGACTGAATCCTCGCAACTTCGCGCGGAGTAAACATCCTGTACCGGCCATCAGTAAATAGGACAGGATCAGTACTGTTCAAACTGACCTTGCAAAGATGGGCTCCTACGGTATTGCATGGCTCATCAAGATTTTGAGCTCTTCCCTTATTCATTATTTTTGAATTTTTTGTAGACTTCATTCCCTTTACCGCCCTGTCGCTGAAATAATATTTTTCCTCGACCTCGCTGTCAGGCAAAACGACGGCCTTCAGCGTTATAGGCTGCGATGCCAAAGGTTCCGGAAATTTAAAGTTATTATAATCGCTTTCGCTCTTAAACCCGACCATGAAAACTCTTTCCCTTTTCTGCGGAATTCCAAAATCAGCGGCATTCAGCACCTTGTGCTTGACATAATAACCGGCTTGTTCGAATTCTTTGATTATCAAAGGAAATGCCTCTCCCTTATTCGCCGATAACAATCCTTTGACATTTTCAGCAACGAAAGCAGCCGGATTTTTTTCTTTTAAAATCTTGCTCATCTGGGCGAAAAGCATTCCTTTTGATGAATCTTTGCAACCAAGTCTTTTGGGGTTCTGCGCCACAACTGAAAACGACTGGCATGGGAAGCCGCCAGTCAAAATATCGTGGTCAGGAACATCTTTGGCATCCAAACTGCAGATATCCTGGACGTAACATTTATTTTCAAAATTGGCATTATAAATATCGCAAATCGGCTTATCAAAATCCATTGCATAGACAGCTTCTGTTTTCAGCCTGCCATAATTGTGACCCAAGAAATCAAAATCGCCTCGGCACCCGAGGTCCATCCCGCCGCAACCGCTGAAAAGAGATGCTATTTTATAACTTTTTTCTTTTTTCATACGAGCAACTTCTCCCATACGCCGGCACGTTCCGTATAATGGATTTCTGCGCCGTTGCGTGGAGTCATATCAAGAAGGCCTTCGCGCTCCTTTCCAACCGGGTCCTGGATAACAAGCAGCGAAATATCCGCAGAAGAAATCATAATCCGATATACAAAATAGATCTGCCGGCTCGATTTAGCTGCATTCCATTCGTTAGGGCTCATTGAAAAATTGTTTCCGGCGAGCTTGCCTCTGCTGATCGTTGTTTTAACTTCGATATTCTTATGCTCTTCATTGTTTTGCCGAGAGCTAACATCGTATCCAACTGCGAAGCGGTTAGGAATCCTTTGTACCAAATGCACCAAATCAGGCCTGCCGGCAAGTGTTAGCCGCTTCTTTTCATGTTCGACAGTCAATGCCTCTCCTATATCTCCGATTTCTTTTGTTTGAAGTTCTGAAGTATTTCTTATTTTATCGATAATCTGCCGTATTATTTCTCGCTGGTCTTCATCCTTCGTCCCAGCGCCAGCCTCTTCAATAACCGAAATTATATCGGCTTTGAATATTTCGGGCACCAAATTGCTGTTTACATAACCGAACCAAGCATCCTGAGTAGTTTCGACATCGGGCAAAGACAATTTTTCATTCCTGTAAAAATCATTGTAAGCGCCGAAGAAAACATCATCGCGAATAAATGCATGTATGGCTTCAGCGTTGTGCGTCTTCGGATAGTATTGATAATTCTGCCGAAGAGTTACTAAATCGGTAACCTCCATGTAATCGAGAATATCGCCGGAATACCTCACGACATCTCCTCTTGTGTCATAGTTAACCTCCGAGTTGCGATTTTCTAATATCAGGCGAGCCGTCTCTCCGGGAGACCGGCCGTCCCTAACAACGCGTAAATCATTAAAAATAAGATGTGTGGCCTCAGCCTTGGTTATGCCAAAGCTCCGATCTTCGCCAACAAGCTCCCTGCCTTTCATCATTACTTCCAAGAGATATTTCGCCGGTTTGAATCTGACCCCATTTTTTATGAGAGCAAGCGTTTCTTTCGGTTTTAAATGCCCGCCTGGATATTGGAAGTGATAAAGAAAATATCTGAAAAATTCTATGAGATCCTGCCTTTCTGACAATAATTTTGCCATCGCACTCGGCCTGGATGTTGTCCCGGTATACTCAATTAGGCCGAAAAGAGATGATATTTCAGTGCGCCAGTTATTAATAGCTTTCGGCGTCTTTGAAGCATTCCCCGGATATAGCCTTATTGTCGCATTCAGCGCTTGCTTAAACTCCTCGCGAGGCATTTCATCCAAACGGGCAATCTCTGTAGCCATGAAAAGGAGAACATTTTCGATATCGTTTTTGAAGCGAGGGCGGATATGATGCAACCTGATAAAAAATTCCTTTGGTATCTCGTACATATTTTGTAGATATTAGCTGTTCAAAACACGGCTCAATGATTTCGCAACCGCCTCCGCCATAATAGGAGGTACCGCATTGCCAACCTGCTTATATTGGCTGGTCCTTGATCCGATAAAAACAAAATCGTCGGGAAACGACTGGAGCCTTGCCGATTCTCTCACGGTCGGAATCCTGTTGTATTTGTAATGGAAATGATGACGATGTCCTGTGTCTATCGTAAAACTTGGCTTGAAACTGCTATACCTGGTCCATGCTATATGGACCTTCCTCGTGTTTTGCAAATCGGCTGGTAAATTTTTATAGTTGCCCCCGTCCGGCACTAACGATATAATTTTAACCGTTTTTTGATCGTGACAGGTAGCCTGGTGGTTGAAAACAGCATCGGAACGCTTTCTCATCAATGCCTGATATTCAGACTGCGGGCTAGCCGCATAAGCGCTGCCGTCTTCCAGGGAATTTTCCGGCAAATCAGATAACGCCTGAGAACAAGTTACTTTGATTTTTGGATCTGCATATTTTTGTTCTGGAAATTCAAATTCATTTTTCCCGGGAATTCCGATAAAAACAACCCTCCTGCGGTTCTGGGGAACGCCATAGTCAGAAGCTAAGAGGATTTTATATTTCAATGAATAACCGAGACCAGCAAAATCATTCATGATCTCATCTTTTATCCTGCCGCCATCCATGGCAACCAAGTTAGGGACATTTTCCAACAAAAATGCTCTAGGCTTGAAATACGCCACCGCCTTAACAAACCCTAGATATAAACTGTTTCTGGGATCATTCGGATCTCTTTTGCCAGATATCGAAAAACCCTGGCACGGCGGACCCCCGATTATCACATCCGGCCTTCCAATTGTTTCTTCAAGAGCCTTTGCATCGAAATTAGCCAGATCTGCCAAGATGCCTTTTGCCCCCGGATGGTTTTTTTCAAAAGTGACCAGGGAATCGCTCCAATTGTCGATTCCTGCAACGATATCAAACCCCTGGCGAGAAAAACCAAAAGACAGCCCGCCGCAACCGGAGAATAAGTCTAAAACTTTTGCCCCTTGTTTTTTCGCCATTTTTTTGCTGCTTTCTTTTTTAATCTACCTTTTATTCGAGGTTTTTTCAATCAGAAAGGCCATTGCGCATTAAACTTAGCCATCCAGCGGCTTAAGGCAACTTATTTCTAAATTTTAAAAGTGCTTCGCCAAAACATATAAAAATTTATTCCGCTCAGAATTATTATCTTCTGACATCGACCAGATGATATTGTGAAAAATTTCACTACTCCCAGTCCCATCCGAAATCGGTTTTTATTTTGGCACGAATCTCTGTTGCATCGGGGGCATTGCGTTCAAACAGCTTGGCTTCATCGTTCCATGAATAATTTTCCGTGCATGTTTGTTCTTCACAGCTCGGATCAGTTTTAGCCGTTCCTTGCGGGCAGGAAATGTAATGAGTCAAAATTTTCACTTCCCGATCGTCATCGCTCACAACCGGCTCGGCGGTAAAATAGGAATCCTTTGCGGAGTCTGCAAAATTCGGGTTCATTGATCCGCTTGATGGATACGACAAAACCTCTTTCGTCCTGCCAGGCCCAAGGACATACCAGGCATCTTTGCGCAACATATATCCCGTGCCATCGCTATCGATCGTTGTTACTTTGAGCCAGTCGCGCGATTGCCCTTTCACTATCTCCCACGATGGCCAATCCACATTCAAATTTTGTACATACATTGCCGCAAACAAATCTTTTTTATTTTCATCCGTAAACAAAAATACCATGCCGTTAAGAAATGCTTTTTTTGCGAAAACAAGTGCTGATCCAGCGGCAGGGTCCCTCATTGTTTTTGCTGGTTCGAATTCTATGTTGTCCGCTGCGTCCGCCCTATTTTCAACCTTGGCTCCGTCCATTTGTGTTTTTTGCAGGTTGTTGCCAATTAAAAAAATCGATCCTGCCCCAAGGATTGCCAAAACAAGTATTAACAAGAATATATAAACAATTTTAACTTTCATTAAAAGTTCAATTTAATAGCCTGGCGCCGGTATGAAGTCGCCGTTTGGATATTCGCACCCAGAAACTATCTCCGTCTCAACCGAATCCACATCTCCATCGATTTTTCTTATTGTTTGCACTTCCCTTGTAGCATCCTTGCAATTAGATACAGGTTTTTCTCCGAACCAATAGCTCCAAGCGGAATATAAGAAAATAGCGCCGATAACGGCCATCCATAAAACACCCGGTATCCAGTATCCCTTCGGTTTTTCAACCGGCAATTTTGTTTGATTATTCATTTTAATAAATTATTTATAATTACTGGACATTATAAAAGCTCTGTTGGCCTCATCTTTGATAAATTAATCAAGTGCATTGCCTGAAGCTAATAAAATTCCAGCAGAAGCTAGGTTAAAGACAATCCAAACCAAGATATCTGGCAGAAGCCAAGGAGCGAATTGGACCAAATTAAGAGCGGCTATAGCAGTAAGTATGAATTTCCATCCTCGCCCGCCTTGCTTGCGAGCTTTGATAACTCCGATAACAGCAGTTGCGATAACGACCGTTGAAAGTATTTGGAAACAGTAAAGCGGCGCCGGAAATGGAAGAACGGCGGATAAAAGAATGATTCCGCTAACAATTGTAAGGATTTTATAGCTTGCCATTTTTTGATTAGCCCCCCGTTTTATTTGCTTGTCATCCGATATAAAAAAACGAAAACAGTTTTCAATCCCCATCTTCCAATAATTCCGCAATCGCTTTTAAGAAAATGCCTGTTTTTATTGAAATTTCCCTTGCCTTCTGCTTGTCTGGCAAACAGCTTAATTGCTCTTCGCTTGGCAAAATAGTTTTTAGCCATGGGATTAAATCTGCCCCTGAATCAACAACGGTGCCTATCGTATCGCCAATAAGCAATTTTAGATTCATTATTCTTCTGATATTCTCGGTCGTGGCAAATTCATGGATATAATCTTTGTCATAATTTTGCCATTCCTCAAGCCAATACATACCGATTTGCTCTTTTTGTGTTAATTCCGGCATATTTCTTTGTTTTTTTAAAAAATAAAAACAGCCCGTTTAGGCTGGAAGTGGAACAAATAAACACAGAGCTCCACGCCAGCTTGGACCTTGCGATCCCACACCGGTTTCCCGATATGGCCCAACGAAGAGCAGCTGAACGTGGAGTTCAGTATCTTCGTTGGGTTTTGGCACCATGCTCGGGATAACCCGGGTTTAGGCACCTGGCTTACGCCAGCAATATTAAATTGTCAATTGCAGATTAGCATAAAATTGATCTATTTGGAAGTTTAGCGGAATAAGTTATTATTGTATTAAATAAAGATAAAAATGAGTATAAAAATTGATAACAATGATCCTATTTGGGAAGAATACGCTGATTATTGGCAGGAAGGAAATCGAAAAACTATAGCATGGCTAAGGAGTCGCATGCGCGGGTTTGATCATGAAATAGAAGAAACTGCAGATATTATCATGGTTAAGCAAATGAAAAAGATCGAAACCGTAATGTATCCTCGCTCAAAATGGGACCAACTTTTAGGAAAAATTAGGAAAGGATGCCTAATTGATTTTTACCGCGCGCAAGATAGAAGACAAAAAAAAGAAGCAACTATCGATTGGAGCAATATATCTCAAACTCACGCAGAAGAAATTGAACTCGACAAAGAAAAAATATCATTTCAAGAAAAAAATCCATTACTGAGAAATATCTTGCTATCACCTCATAGAGCACTGCAAGATGCAATGATAGTTAGCCTCGCTCCCTACTTAATCGAATTAAAACTGAAAGTCAGCGAGCGCTTTCCATTAATAACTAAAAGGGTCCGCCAAAATGGCCTTCATTTCGAAATAAGAACTATAAAAAAAGACGGAAAGAGAGAAGAAGAATTTTCTGACGAATTACAAGATGAAATATGTGATTTTTATGAGTTTCTCGAAAAGTTAGCTAACAACCTTAAGCTTGATGATTTTATCGGGTTAAGCGCGCTTAAGATCTTGTTGCTCAAGGGTAATCCTTTTTTCGATTTAAGCCTCCTTAGTCGGACACCAAAAGTAAAAGAATACAGCACCTTTGGAAAAGGAACTAACTTAATTAAAAAAAGGACGATCAAAAGGCCTTATCTTTTCTTTTACAGGGACTACTTGATCGCTACGAAGAAAAACTTAAGAGCTATAAAAAATTTTATAAAATACGAATCATTTGAAAAATATCCTGACAATCAAGTTGATGAGAGTAGAACCATCGAGTGGTATAAACTGGGCGAAATAAACAGCGAAATCATAAAAAAACAACGCTTCGGAAGAAAAAATAAAAGCATAGGATTAACAAAAAAAATAAACAATTATAATTCCATCCTAATAAAAACCGCCATAAATCTTTGAAACAAGCATAGAAAGCGGACCCCTTAAAAAAGGGCCCGTTTTTAGTTCGTGTCCCCAGTTTCTTAAAGTTGAGCGGTAATGCTTGTAAGAGGGCAAAACAAAAGAGATATGAATAAAAATACAGATACGTATAAAACCAATAGTTTTTATATTGCAGCCTTTCTCTACGCCAAAGGTTTACGCCTGATAGACGTGGATAAATCGCAAGATCCGAAAAAGGCTTTTTTCGTTTTTGTCGATAATGGTCAGCGTAAAATTATCCTGGAAAAGTTTAATTTTGGGTTAGAAAACGATCCGGATATTTTGGTCGATGCGCGAAAATTTATCGAGGCGACAAAGGTTCTTAAGGAGAAAATTTATCAATCTTAATATGCCATTTCCCGATAAAGATATTGATAATTTAAGAGTCCTTTATTCAAGACGCTATGGGACTGAAATAAGCAAACAAGAGGCTATTGAAATTGGAACCAGGATGATGAGCTTATTCCGCGCCATTCTTAAACCATCGCCCCAGATAAATTCGGGTCAATTTAACAAAAAAACATGCCAACAGCAAAAAACGCAACCAATGGCTTAATAGCTTGCCCAAGGTTCGGTGAATGCTCGATCAATATCTGCATCCTTGATCCGGAAGTTAATTCACGAATCAAGCTACCAGAGGAAAATACTTGTCCATTTACGATGAAGAAAAGAACAAAAGAACAAAAAGGTATGAGATTAGCCGCGCCGGATAACATTTTCAAAGTTATACCTGAATCAAACAAAGAAATGCTAAATAAGGGCAACTTAAAACGCTGGCATAAATTAAATGGAACAAAAAACACCATACAAGAGGGCTGAATACCTTGAATTCATCAAATTCACGGCCACGCCCCGAGCCTTCCGGGAAGCTGAATTCGGATACAACACCGATAAGGCCTTCGCCGACCACTACAAGCTCAACGAAACAACACTGGTTGGCTGGAAAA
>CAZUST010000027.1:12721-13774 GCA_964623335.1 uncultured Candidatus Saccharibacteria bacterium | reverse complement strand
AATCGCCGAAAAATTCTAACAAATTACGGTAGCATTTAATTATTATCTATTGCGGGGTATGTATGGGTAAGCACCCACTGGGAATTGTATTTTGAGGGTCTATCCCTCGCGCTTGTCCCGAGGTAATCCGAGGGATACTCGCGAGCGGTTAGACCCTGATAAAAGAATTTTAAGCGCGGTCTAACGCGGGAAGGCGAGTTTTTCGCGCTGTTTGATCTTGTGCGCGGCGACCGCCAAAACGGCATAGGCAAGCGCCAGCCGAAAGAAGCCGATTCAAACCAGTATCAACCAAACAAAACAAGCTCTGTTGCCAGGGCTTGCCGTATAAATCAAGCGACTAGATCTAGCCAAGTCCGGCCAGAACTTTGGCAATTTCGGCTTTTTGGCCGTCATCGCCGCAGGTTTTGAGATAAGCGATATGCTCGTCGATCACTTTCTTTATTTCGGATTGCATTCGGACTTTGAAATTTTCATCCGCCGCGTGCGCTTGGGCAATTTGATCCATTATCAGTTTTTTTTCGTCATCTGATTTTTGGGCTGCGTCATTAATTGCTCTAATTTCTTCCGGAGCCAATGCTTCCAAGAATGCCGTTGACACCGCCGCTTGCTGGATTTTGGCTAACTCTTTCATCGCCGCGGCAATCTCATCGGAAGTAAATTCCAATATTTCGTAAATACGGGCCAGGCAATCTTTAATTTTTGGGGTATCTTGAACCATGGTTTTATAGAAATTAATATTTCTCGCCGCAACTTTTTTGCTTTACCCTAAGAAAAACTTCGGCCTTAAAAAATCATAATCCTTTAATTTTCTTCCGAAGGTAATCTAGACGATTCGTCTTGCCTATTCCCACAGTTTCCGGTTTGCCATTGCGGCTGACTGAGCTCGTATCTACTGTCTCTGGAGTCTCTCCTTGGACAACTTTGCCCATTTTCACAGTTTCCGGTTTGCCATTGCGGCTGACTAAGCTCGTATCCACCATCTCTGAAGTTTCTCCTTCCGGTTCTACAGGATTTTGCCCCTCGCTTTCCGGAAAACTTTTTCCTCCTTCCGGA
>CAZUST010000027.1:11596-12621 GCA_964623335.1 uncultured Candidatus Saccharibacteria bacterium | reverse complement strand
GGGACGTCGGCTTTAAAACTGGTTTCCGGAGGGACGTCGGCTTTAAAACTGGTTTCCGGAGGGACGTCGGCTTTAAAACTGGTTTTTTGAGCACCAGAGGTTTTAAAACTGTCGTGTTTTTCTTCAACTGCCTCCTTGATTGCATCAAATGAATTTTTATTGTCGTTATTTATTAGAGTCTCTTTGTGATCCGGATAAGATCCAAAAGGGCGTTTTCCATCTTCGGTCGGATTTTCCATTGGATTTTCGTTTCTCTTTTCCAACCATTCAATGGCCGGCTTTTTCGGATTGGGGTCAACGGCAGTTTTTTCCGGATTGATTCCGCCTATTACCTGTTGCTTTTCACCGCCTGAAGGGTCTGTCGGAGTCCATACATCATCGTGCACCCCCGGATTATCCCATCTCTCGTTATACATGGCTACGTCTGGATTGGCGGATTCCGGCTGGCCAATAGCCTGCTCAATGATGCTTTTTATCGCTTCGCTAGCCGTATCAATATCAACAAGACCTCCTGCCGTGAGCAAATCAAAATCCGGCGCATTAGCAATTCCGATCTTTGCCGCCATCAAAGCGCCAACCATCGCCAATCGCTGCGCGCCCGGATGCGCAATGCCTGAAGCTTTGGCCTTATCGATAAATCCCCGTGTGCGATCCCCAAGCATTTCCGCCAAATTTTTAATAACGCCTTGTTTTTCAGGGGATTCAACTTGTTCCATCCCCGGAGTTTCAATTCCCATAATTTTTACGAAAAAATAATTTTCGTGTTTTAAATATATTTCAAGCCTTTTTAACATACTATAATATGTTGCTTCCAAGAGTCAAATTTAAAGAGTCAATTTAAACAATAAGTCATTCGTGTAAGCAATAAACGCCGATTGATTGCCAAATTTACCTCAGATTTCTTTTCTCCGGCCAAGCATGATTTAAGACGTGGTTCGCTACGCCGCAAATTATGCGCCCAAAAAAATAAACTGCCGCGAGGTAAAACCCCGGAATATTCTGACAAGCCAATAAACTACCGCGCG
>CAZUST010000027.1:0-11496 GCA_964623335.1 uncultured Candidatus Saccharibacteria bacterium | reverse complement strand
CCCAAAGCGGCGCGATAGTTTGATTCCCCGCCAGGTTTTCCGGCGGGTAAATAAACTACCGCGCGCCCAAAGCGGCGCGATAGTTTGATTCCCCGCCAGGTTTTCCGGCGGGTAAATAAAAGACAAAGGAAAAGATGCAAACAGAATACGGATATTATCTCCCGTAACTGCGCAAATCGGGTAAAATCATGGCTTCAATCACACTTTCAAGTATTTTCCTACCGCGATCACGCTGGAAAACATTCCCAGCCCCGCGCCGATCGCCGCTTGAATGCCAAACAAAATCCACACATTGTTCATAAAATTATGCCAGATGCTCATACCCGAAAGAAGCGTGACCAAAACCGGGCTGATATACCAACAGAACACCGCCGTCACCAGCAGCGAGAACATCGCCGCCATAATCCCGAAGATCATCCCTTCCACCAGAAACTGCCCGCGCACGAACCACTGCGACGCGCCCACCAGCCGCTGGATGCCTACTTCAATGCTGTGATTCATTATCGCCATGTGCACCGTATTAAAAGTGACGATGACTGAAATAACCCCCAAAATCACGAACAGCATAATTCCCATTTTTTGCACGCCGTTCGTCATCCGGAATATTTTTTCGAGCGTACCTTTTTTCTCGTTGTAATTGATCTTGTTGATCATATCCGCGTAATCCTGCCCCGCCAAAAGCTCCTGCACTTGGGCATACTGATCCGTAGATACCGCGCTCACGTCCAAAGTCGCTAAAAATGGATTGCCATTAACCTCCTGTAACGATTCCAACAGTACTGGATCGTCAACGTGCCGTTCCGAAAATCTATCCATCGCCTGATCTTTGGAAACGTATTCTACTTGGTCGATCCCCGGTATCTGTTTGATCCGGTCTTTTACTTTCATGATATCATCCTCGGAAACGCTTTCGTTGAAATAGATCGAGATATTGGCCATCGCCTGCACTTCCTTAACCAAAAACGCGCTCACGTCTTTGATCATGAAAAGTGCCGATACCAACAAAATCGGTATCATCAAAATAAAAATGTTAGCCACCGCGATCCCGCTGTCGCGCGTTACGTTGTGCCAACCCAAACCGATAACCCTTCTGATGGAATTGAACATATTTGAAAGATGATTTTAAAGCGCAAAACGCCCCGTTTTCTCGTCGCGGATAAGTTTTCCCTTATCCAGGGTCACCACCCGGCGATTAAGCTTATTCACGATATCCCGGTTATGCGTGGCCAGAATCACCGTGGTTCCCATTTCATTGATCTTTGTTAAAAGTTTCAAAATATCCAAAGTGTGGTACGGATCAAGATTTCCCGTCGGTTCGTCCGCCAGTACTACCTCCGGCCGGTGTATCAATGCCCGCGCGATCGCCGCGCGCTGCCTCTCGCCGCCGGAAAGTTCATGGGGAAAATTCCTGGCTCGCCCCTCCAATTCCACAATCTCCAAAATACGCGGTACATCGTGCGCGATTTCGGCATCGGAAGCGCCGATAACTTTCATTACGTAGGAAATATTATCCTGCACATTCATGTTCGGCAGCAATTTGTAATCCTGAAAAACCGTGCCGATACTCCGTCTTAAGCAATTAAGCCGGTCCTGTTTTAATTTATAAATATTCTGGTCGCGGTACAAAATATTTCCGTTTGTCGGTTTCTCCTCCACCAGCATCATTTTGAAAAGCGTGGTTTTCCCCGCGCCCGAGCGCCCCACCACCGACAAAAACTCGCCTGGATGCACCGTAAACGATATCCCGTCCAAAGCCACCACGTTGTTCGCGCCCGGCTGATGCGCGTCGTAGACCTTGGTAAGATTGTTGAATATTAATAATGGAATTTCCGCCATTTTCTTTTCAGTGGTTAAAATCGGTATTTATAGCTTGATTTCCGCCTCGATATATTTATCCAGATTGCCGTCGAGCACGTCGTCCACCTGCGTTGTTTCCACGCCCGTACGGGTATCCTTCACCAGTTTATAGGGATCAAGCACGTACGACCGGATCTGATTGCCCCAGCTGGCCGAAACCCGTTCTCCTTTGATCGCCGAAAGTTCCGTGGCGCGTTCCTGCTGCATCAGATGGAACAGCTTCATCTTCAGCAATTCCATCGCCCGGTCCTTGTTCTGCCCCTGCAGACGCTCTGTCTGGCAAGTGGTAAATATCCCCGTCGGAATATGCGTGATCCGCACCGCCGACTCACGCTTGTTCACATACTGGCCGCCCGGACCGGATGCCCGGTAAAAATCCACTCTCAGATCTTCCGGCCGCAACTCCAAATCTTTTAATTCGCTTTTCGGAAATTCCGGATACACCTCCACCAGCGCAAACGAAGTCTGCCTTAGGTGTTTGGCATTAAACGGCGAAAGCCGTACCAAGCGGTGTACTCCGGTTTCTTTTTTTAAATAGCCGTATGCGAACACACCTTTAATATAGACCGAAACTTCTTTATAGCCAACCTTTCCTTCCGCCACGCCGTCGCCGAACGACTCGTGCAGTATCGACGCTTTGAATCCCATCCGGTCGCAATACCTTTGGTACATCCGCAACAGCATCGCGCCCCAGTCCTGCGCATCCAATCCGCCCGCACCCGAATGAATCGTCAGAATCGCATTTTCCCGGTCGTATTTTCCCGACAAAAAAACCAAAATTTCTTTCTCGTCGATCTTTTTTGCCAGATCATCGATTGCCGTCTCGTCCTTTGAGTCGGCCAGCAACTCGGTCTCCACCTGCAAATCTTCGATATCTTCCACAATTCTTTTTAATCCCGCCAATTCTTCGGAAATCTTTGCCGCCTGTTCCGGAACCCCCCAAAAATCGGGTCTCAACGATTCGGCTTCCAGATTTTTTATTTTGGCTTTTTTGTCGGCAACGTCAAAGACGGTCCGCCAGAAGGCGGAGCTTATTCTGCAATTCTTTTATCCGGGTTTCAATATCTGCCATGTAAGTTAATAATATCTTTCCACTGCTAATTTAACAAAAATTTAACCATAAATCAAAGATTCGTCGGACGCGCTTATTATATAAAAGCCAAGGAATCATTTTCCTTGGCTGATTTTGGCGCGAGCGTCAACAATGATTTATCGCCAAGACTGCCGCCGCGCGCAACACCCTTTAAAGAAATCGCTTTGCGATAACCCGGCCGGAGCGGCAAACCGGCTTTCAAATCATTTGATCCTGATCTGCCGAACATAACCATTTGATAGTTAACAAAAAACCGCTTGCGCGAAAGTTATATCGTGAAAATCAAACGGTGATTTGGGAAGACCTTCGATAATAAATATATATAAGGTCTATGCCCAAATCACCGTTCGATCCGACTATTCTCTTACAATTGTATTATACCACACTTTAATTGTATTTGTCAATAGCCGCAGTAACCGATCACTGGGTATTTGTATTTAAAGGTTGTTCCTCGACGTACTCGTCGAGGTGCAACCTTATTAAACTTGCATTTTAAGCTTGTTCTGTGATTTTCAGCGAGCGGTTACCAATATTCGTAACCGCTTACCGGGGATTTGCATTTTAAAGGGTCTGACCCTCGCGTCCTCGCGAGAGTTAGACCCTTTCCAGAGAATCCAAATTTTGGCCCCGGCAAGTGGTTGCCGCGCGTCTTCCTTTTAAAAACCGGAAAACCGTCCTCCTTTGGAACGGTTTTTAAAAAAATATGATTACGGAGCCGAGAAGAGGGGTCGAACCTCCGACCTGCGGTTTACGATACCGCCGCTCTGCCAACTGAGCTATCTCGGCAAAAACTTATCTATCACGCAAAAATTTTAACACAAAATATAAAAAAATAAAGGTCTCAATCTTTCGATGGCGCAAGCTGGTCATCTTCAAGTTGAGGCCCATCTGGAACATTCCCCAAAAAACTTCCAAACGAATCTCCGCTGCTCGTATCCGGTCCGCCGCATGGATTCGCCGGAATATGAGAAGGCGGCACCCACAAAATATCGGACCCTTCCCAATACTGGCCATTGCATAAATGCTTGCACAACGGCGCCCCCACGCTCCGCATTAATCCGCCGCAATATTTGCAAACCGGTTGCGGCTCGCCACTCAATGCGATCTCAACTATGTCGCTACGCGGCGTCCATACAACATCCTGCGGCCTTATTATCTTATCCGTATTCTGACACCGAAGATTTACTGCTTCGGTCGGCAAAATCGCCAACGGCTCTCCGCAATGCGGACACGTCGCGACATCATATTCTTCCGCTTTACCTTTTGATTTTTTTGCTTTTCTTCTTACCGCTTTCAAATTTCTCACCCCGTTAAATTATTAATATGCTCGTTTTTGCGAATACAATTTAAATACTCCCTCCCGTCTTTTTTGTCAAAAACAAACAAAAATCCGCCTTCACGGGTCGCGTCCCGGTAGGCTGGCATCACCAAACCGTAGCCTATGGCGTAGGCTGGCTGTTTTGCCGCTCAACCGCCTCCGGCTCTTGCCGAATCTTTTTTCCCGGCAATCCCATCGCCAGTAAAAAACCTCCCGCAATCAAAGCAAAAACTGTCGCCGCCTCAAAATGCGCCGCCGACAGGATCCCGTTTTTATGAATCATGATTCCCAAGCCCAATCCAATTAAAACCCCTCCCAAAACAGTGAAAATGAATTTAATGAAAAAATGCATGTTATTCGATCAAATTAAACGACTCTACACTCAAATTACCAAAATCCCGCCCCAATATCAATATTAATCTCAAAAAATGACATGTCTCAAAAAACCCTTGACAAATTTTGTCTATCATGCTAAGTCGCAATCATGGAGGTATCCATAATGAAAAATACAGCATTTTGGGCGAGCGCAGTACTTCTTATGCTCTGCCTGCCAGCCGGGGCCATGCAACTTAGCAATGGACCCCAGGAAAAGATAGTAATCGAATACACGCCTGACTGCCCGAATGGGGCATTTCAAGGTGCAGTGACTTGTTGCGATTTCACACCTCTTGCGGTTATTTCGAACCCAAGAGATGTGGAGGGACAAGCCGTAGAACTGATTAAGGAGATTTTGGCGCCTAAAAAACGCCACGCTTCCTGAATGGGATAAGCTAAACTGACTCTATCCCGCCGTCTTCCTTTTTTTGGAAGCGGTTTTTATTTTACAAGCGCCATTATCTTTTTTTCGCGAAATCGCAAATATCTTTATACTCGCACCACTCGCACTGCCATCCCGGCGCCGCCCGGAAATCGCTTTTAATTATTTCCTTGATGATCTCGGCGATCTTATCGCGCTCGCTCACGATCTCCTGTCCCGCCGGCGAAAACGACAACGGACTGGCATTGTTCAAATAATAATAAGTCAGCTTGTCCGAATTGATATCGAACACCTCCTTGGCCGCGATTTGGTACATCATCAGCTGCATTTTGTCTTCCGGCTTCAAACGGTCTTTCGGATTGCCGGTTTTATAATCAATGATCTCCGCCCCGGATACGCCTTCATCGATACGATCAATTTTACCCGTGATCGTGTAACCGCCGATTTTCAAATTAAAATCTTTTTCCAGAACCGGCTCCCCGCCCAACCGCATAATCCGGGGCCGCCGCGCCGAAAAATCGTTCCAGAAATTTTTCAGCGACACCAGTCCTTGCTTGTAATAGGTTTCTTTCTCGCTCTTATCGTTATACCACTCGTCAATCCAGTTTCTTTTGTAAATATCCGTCAGATGCCGCAAACTGCCTTTCTTGTTTCCCAGCTCGAATAAATATTCGTAAAGGGTGTTATGCATTGTTTTCCCGTAAGAAAAAAACGCTTTGCCGCGCACCGGAATCCGCAAAATATGCGCGAATTTGTATTGCATCGGGCATTTTTCAAAAGTCGCCAGCTGCGTGAATGAAAAATGGCTCGGCAGTTTGCCCCGCACCTGCGGCTTGCGGTAATTATTGGCCACGCGCACCGTTTTTACCTCGTTCTCATGGTTGTCGCCGTTGTAACCCATCTCGTGTAAAAACCGCGAAATCTTTTTAGGTCTCATCCCGCCATAATCCGCCGCCGAAGTAAAATACAAACCCTTGCGCGCGCGGGTCATCGCCACGTAAAACAACCGCCTTTCTTCCTCCAGATGCGCCCCGCTCCCGGATGATTCTTCCTTTGCCAGCGTTTCGGGAATCTCGATCTCATCGCCCCGCTCCGAAGTCGGAAATTTTCGGTCCACCAAATTGCAAACGAACACGTATTCGAATTCCAGTCCCTTGGCCGCATGCACTGTCATGATCTGTACCGCGTCGGGAATTTTTATGGGATCGAAATTTAATTTGCCCTCCTCTCCCGATTCGATCTCCATATCCAGCTCATCGATGAATTTTTTCAGGCTGGGGTCGATATTGGTCGCCTCGTAATCTTTTACTTTGTTGTAAAACTGGCCGATAAAATCGATTTCGGCCCGGCGGTCCTGGCGCACCAGATGTTCCAAATACCCCGAATCCTGCAAAAACGCCAACACCAGTTCCGAAACCATCTTGCTGCGGCCCGAATCCCCGTGCTTGGCCGCCAATTCGTTCAATTTGTTCACGCCTTCCAGAGCGGGCTTGGTCAAGCCCTCAACCGTTGAAATTTCATTAAGCGTTTCGTATATTGATTGCGATTTTTTGTAGCCATGCTGCACGATCTTGGCGATATCGGCATTCGGAATCATTAAAAACGGCATATTGATCACCCGCCACACCGCCGCGCTGTCAT
Source organism: uncultured Candidatus Saccharibacteria bacterium (assembly GCA_964623335.1). Lineage (GTDB taxonomy): Bacteria > Patescibacteriota > Minisyncoccia > Minisyncoccales > UBA5738 > UBA5738. The sequence continues at coordinate 4,830 of CAZUST010000027.1, read as the reverse complement.
GGCAATTATTCAGCATTTTCAAATACGAAATAATATCCAGCACCACCGGTTTGGAATAAAGACCTTTCAGCGCCGCGAACTGCGCCGGAATCCCCGATCTCTCGCAAGCGCGCACGAACGCCGGCGCGCTGTCATTGGCCCGCAAAAGTATCGCGAAGTCCGCAAATCCCAAAGCCTTGCCGTCTTTCATCAACCGGATGATTTCGTTGATCACCCCTTGCACCTCCTGTTCAATTGTCTTGAAATGCAAGTGCCTCACATCGCCTTTGCATTCCGAAACCGCGATCAAACGCTTGTCAATCTTGGCCGCGCACTCCAAACGATTGGGATTATTTCCCTGAATGAACTTGTACGCCCGATCCAGAATGTCCTGGCAGGAACGATAATTGCGCGTCAGCACCACCGTTGCCGCGTCCGGATAATCTTTTTGAAACCCCATAATATTGGAAAAACTTGCGCCTCTCCAGCGATAGATCGCCTGGTCGTCATCGGCGCAAACCGTCAAGTTGTTTTTGGGCGCCGCCAAAAGTTTTACCAGTTTATATTGTATCCAATTGGTATCCTGAAATTCATCCACCAGGATATATTTGAATTTCTTGCGGTATTTGGCCAGAATTTTCGGCCGCTTCTCGAACAACATCGCGCAATAATTCAAAAGATCGCCAAAATCCAAAAGATTGTTTTCCAGCAAAAGATCTTGGTAAATTTTATACGCCCGCGCCACCTCCATGAACCGCGCCCTATCTTCGGTCGCGGCCTTGGCGTATTTCAAATAATCCGCCGGCGATATTCCTTCGTCCTTGCAGCGCGAAAAATGCGTCAAAAGCGCATGAATGAATTTCGTGGGATTGCCCAGCGGCTTATAATATTTCAGTTTGAACCGGTCGATATTGTGGCGCACCAAAAGCCATGCCGCGGTCTGGTCGGCCAGTTTGAAATTCCCGGATATCCCGATATCCAAGCCGTGCTGGCGCAGCACCCGCTCGCAAAACGAATGATAGGTCGATACCCAAAGATCAGCGTAATCAAGCGACAACAAATCATCCACCCGGTCAGTCATTTCGCCCGAAGCCTTGTCGGTAAACGTCAGCGCCAGAATTTCCTCCGACGATGCCGCTCCGGATTCGATCAGATGCGCGATTCGGTAAGTGATCGTGCGCGTCTTTCCGGTGCCCGCGCCCGCCACGATCAAAAGCGGCCCCTCCCCGTGCTCCACCGCCTGCCTCTGCTCTTTGTTCAGTTTTGACAAATCCAATCCCATCTTATTTTTAATCCCAATTTCGCATTTTACCGCAAAAGATCCAAAAACAAAAACGCTCCGGCAATCTCGGCGCGTTTTGCATCCGCATTCGCAGGGGAATTCGCATTTTGATTTTTAATTTTTAAATTTGGAATTTTGTCGTTTACTTGTCATCGGAAATTGGAAATTCGTCATTTCCCGTGCAATTCCTCTTCCTTCTGCGTCCAATCTTTATATTTTTCTTCCACCACATCCTTGTCTTTTTTTATCCGCTGGTGTTTTTCTTCCAAATCGGCCGGGATCGCGCGCTTCTGTTTGGTGTAATAATCATAGATCGCTTCCACCAAAGCATCGGCGGCAAGAACCGAACAATGCAATTTAATCGGCGGCAGCCCTCCCAGTTTGTCAACGATCGCTTTTTTATCAATCTTATACGCCTCGTCGAGGGTCATCCCCTTGGCGATATCCGTGATCGCGCTGGAAGTGGCAATCGCCGCCACGCAACCGAAAGTTTCAAATTTGATGTCTTTGATAATTTCTTTTCCGGCCTTATCTTTGACGACTTTAATATACAACCACATTACGTCACCGCAATTATGAACGCAAAATGCCTCCGTAGTAAAAGAATGCGCTTTCTCTACCTCCAAATTGCAAACCTTGCCATTATAGTCGTATTTCTTAACTCCGCTTATGGCGGTATAGAGATACCTCTCATCAATCCAGGATTTTTCTCTCGCGAATGATTTGGGATTATATTTTATTCCCAAGATATCGCAAAGTTTTATCAGCGATTCTCTTTGCCCGATATGAATTCGATAACTTACCCTATGGTTAACACCATTCGCCTTTTTCTGTTTTTCCCGATAAATAGACGGAATTATCCCTTGCCGCAAAAGCAAAATCTTCATTTGCTGCGCAATCTTATACGAAACCGTGACAAATCCCGCTCTCGCGCCATCCCGATCCAAATTGACGTAGCCATCGCCTTTCCACATTCCATATATCAGATTTTTTTGCGACTCGGGCGGCAAAACCATCAAAAAATCAGGAATACTTTTGCCGTATGTATATTTGCCGAATAAACGCTTAAAATACCTGGCTAAAATCGCGCTGTAAAGCGTGACCGTTGCGGTTTTCCTTTTCGGAATTTCCCTGACCACCGCGGCCAAACCAAATTTATTAGCCGTTCTTTTAATATCTTCAACAATATCCGCTTCTTTAATGTTTAGCGCAAACAATAAATAATTATTGCATTTTCCTTCGCTTATCGATCCTTCCGCCAAAAAATAACCGAACAACTTTAAGATATCCTCATCCAGCTTGATTTTCTTTGGAATTTTTATACTGCTGAAGTCATATTTTTTTCTGGCAATTTCAATCTCTATAAATTCGGTATTTTTTACTTCCCTCGGGATAGGGTAAAGGACAATATCACCCTTTTCCAGGTGGGTTGAATGATACCATGCGGGCATAAGTTGCTTACGATATTTTGTCCTCAAAAATTTATCGCCCTTGGGCGGCTTAATCGCGTAGACAAGGTGTTCCGGAGTCAGCTTTACGCTCCCAAGCTTGTTTTTCAATTCCACTATTTTTCCTTGGTACGCCCGACTGACTGCCTGTTCGATTTTATTGCTAAAACCGGTATGGCTCAACACCATTTCCCCGGTTTTTAAATCTTCAAGCGGCCTAATCTCATTTTGCAAATGTATTTTTTCCTCCGGCAAAACACAAACAATATTCCCTACCTTGCCCACGCCGTCGGGATCCGCGATTTTGCCGTAATTGTGCGGCTTGGAAAAATGCTCCATCACCGTCGCGGTATACGGCCCGCTCGCCGCGGTCCTTCCTTTGGGGCAAACACCGCGTTTGGGTTGGCAAACCGCCGTTTTTTTGACATTTTTTTTAGACATTGGCTTTGAACGGTGAAATTTCTCTCAACCGAATAATGATTTTAGGCAAAACTTTAAGCACGTAATTAACCTCCGATTCTTTTGTCCCGCGGCCCAGCGACAAACGCAATGAGCCGTGCGCCTCTTGAGGTTTTAAACCGATCGAAGTGAGCACGTGGCTGGCGGTAAGTTTTGCCGACGAGCAGGCCGAACCGGTGGATGCCGCGATTCCGTTGATATCCAATTGGATAATCATTGACTCGCCTTCCACAAACTCAAACCAGACATTGGCATTACCCGGTAAACGTTTGGTCGGATGGCCGTTCAAATGCGATCCCGTAATCGTTGTCAAAATTCCGTTAATGAGCTTATCGCGCAATTTTATCTGGCGCGCCGCTTCTTTGGCCATTTCTTTTTTGGCGATCAGCGCCGCTTGCGCGAAACCGTAGATCGCCGGCACGTTCACTGTCGACGAACGCAACCCCGATTCCTGGCCGCCGCCATGCAACAACGGCTCGATTTTAATCCCCTCGCGGATAAAAAGACAAGCCGCGCCCTTCGGGCCATAGATCTTCTGGGAGCTTGCGGTCATCAGATCAACATTCATTTTCTTTACGTCAATCGGAATTTTGCCGAAAGTCTGCGCCGCGTCGGTATGAAAGTACACGCCTTTATCGCGGCAAATCTTGCCGATGGCTTCAATCGGTTCGATCGTGCCAATCTCATTGTTGGCGTGCATCACCGACACCAATATGGTATCCGGGCGGATCGCCGCCTCCACGTCTTTGGGATCAACCAAGCCGTATTGATCAACCTTAAGCCGCGTTACTTCAAATCCCTGGCGCTCGAGCCACGCCGCGCTCTCCAAAACACACGCGTGTTCAATCGGCGAAATAATCAGATGTTTGCCCCGGCTTTTATTGGCAAACATCACGCCTTTTAACGCGAAATTATTGCTCTCGGTCGCCGAACCGGTGAATACGATTTCTTTGGAGTCGGCGTTGATCGCCCCGGCAATATCGCTCCGGCTTTGCTCCAGAACCTCGCGCGCTTCCTGCCCGAAACCGTGAAACGACATTGAATTGGCAAAAATTTCCGGCGTCAATTTTTCCATCATTTTTGCCACCCGCGGATCAACCGGCGTTGCCGCGCCGTAGTCCATATACACGCGGCGCGGTTTAACCGCCGCCTTCTTTTTTTTAATGATTTTTTTAGCCATAGGTTTTTTAAATGGTTATTTCTTTTTTTGATTTAAGACGAATTAAAGCGTTTTGTCTATAAGGTCGGCTAAAGTTATCGAATTCAGAAAATCGCTTACCGCCGCCTGCATCTTGCACCAAAGAATTTTGGTGAGGCAATTCCCTTCGTGCGCGCATTCGGCGTCGATACATTTTATTTTGGTTGCCGGACTTTCCAACGCGTCAAAAATTTCGGCGATTTTTATCTGTCCCGCCGGCTTGGCTATCACGTACCCCCCGGCAACCCCCTTTTTTGCCGCCAGCAATCCGGATTTCTGCAACCGGGAAAAAATCTTTTCCAAATACTCATTGGGTATTTTTTCCTTATAGCTGATCTCGCGCACCGAAACCGCCCGGCCATCGGGCGCATTTTGCGCCAGATACGCCATCGCTCGCAAACCGTATTGCACCTTGGTCGATATTTTCATTTTCGATTATAGTTTCGATTGTTTTAAAACCGACT
>CAZUST010000026.1:0-13876 GCA_964623335.1 uncultured Candidatus Saccharibacteria bacterium | reverse complement strand
TTTAGGCAACGCCGAAAAACCTGATACTGTCTGTATTGGCAGTATTTGCAACGCCGCCGATTCGGGTAGTAGCGCCGGCAATACTGCCGCTGATAGTACCACCGGCACCGGCGGCTCTACTGGCTCAACTGCGACTTCGAATAATACCAACAATACCACTATTGTTTATTACGCTTCCGATTACAGTGATTCGCATTATTCAGATGGATTGTCGGGGAGCTCGGGAAGCGAAGATCTCAGTGAGCAGGTCGAGGAGCTCAGGGAGCAGCTCTCAGTGAGCAGCTCGGGGAGCTCGGGGAGCTCGGGGAGCAGCAGCGGTTCCGCTTCGTCCGCTTCGTCGGTGGCAGATCGGGTTTTTTCCATGTCCGGCTCAACGATTTTGGCGGTTGCGGTTGATAATGCCCCGATTCTTCCCGTGGAACAAGCCAATCTGGCTGCCGCCGTTACCGGCATGACTGTGGAATTGCGTCTTGAATATTCTGACGCTGCCAGCGTCGAATATTATCTCCAAAGCGGGTTGCAATCGACCGCGGCGACGGTTTATTTGGGAAAGGGGACTAAAGGACCCGATGGTATTTGGCGGTATACGATTGATCTTGTTGCGAATCCCTTGCCCAGCGGCGATTATAAATTTTATGCCAAGATCACCAAAAAAGATAACAGTCTTTACAATACCGCGTCGATTCCGTTCACGATAAATATGCCCGTTGCCACCGAAACTGCGGACACTGCGGTTCTTAAAAATATGTTGCGGCAAGGCAGCGATTTAATTAAACAAAACGACGCTGCCATTGACCAAAAAACCTCTGAAATCGCTAAGGTGGTTGGTGCGGCGGGCGGCAACGAAGCCCAGGAATTGGTGGAAGAGATCTCCAAAGCCGCGGAAGCCATCGGTCAATTGGAACAGACGCTGGCCGACCGCATTGCCGAACGCCAACAGATTGAAGACCGGATTGCGTTGCTCGAAGCCCAGATCAGCGCGCTTCCCGCCGATGTTATCCAATCGATCAAGGACGAAAAATTGAAGCAGCTGGAAGAACTTAAAAACCAGAAAGCCCGACTGGATATCCAAATCGACCTTATCAATGCCGCGATCGACAAAAAAACCAAAGAAAAGCGGACGTTGGTCGATCGGGTGCTGGAATTGGTGCGGGGGAGCGGTAAAGAAGATTCGGTTCAAAAAGCCATTAACGATTTGGATCTCCAAATCGCCAAATATACGGCCGATACGATCGAGAAGCAAAAAAATATGCGTAAAGATTCCGACGGCGACGACCTGACCGATTCCCAAGAGGCATTGCTTGGTACTGATCCTCTCAATCCCGATACCGATAGCGACGGTATGCTTGACGGATATGAAAATGCCCATGGTTACAATCCGCAGACAGCTGATCGGCCTTCAATGGTTGCCTATGAAGATCCGCGCGCGGTCGCGCCCAGAAAAACCGATATTTATAAGGTTGAAAAAGTTCAGTCAGTGGAAATTGCCCCGCAAAAATTCGGCATCAAATTCGACGGTATCGGTTTGCCCAAATCGTATGTCACCTTGTTCATATTTTCGGACCCGGTCATTGTTTTGGTGAAAACCGATGAATACGGCCGCTGGACCTATACGCTGGATAAAACCTTGGCTGACGGCCAGCATATCGTTTACGCGGCTCTGACCGGCGGTAAGGGTGAGATTGAGGCCCGGTCCGAACAATTCATCTTCGTAAAGAATGGCAACGAAGTGGCGCAAACGATTTCCGGTCAGGAAGCGTCGATGGCTTCTACAACCGACAAAATGAAGGGTAATTTCGGGATCATTATCATAATTTTGATCTCTTTGGCGGTAATCGTCGCGGTTCTTATAATCGGTTACACGGTAAATCGCGCGAATCGGGGCGATCGCGGCGGCGAAAACAATGCGGTTCAGGCGCGATAGCGCTTTTTATCGGAAAAAATTTCACCGGGCAAGATTCGGCTATTTGTATGTTTGAATTCATTAAAAGCGGTTTTTTGTTTATTAAAAAGAATCCCGAGATCCTTTTCTCTTTGGCTCTGATCGTTCTTTTGCCGGTGGCTGTCTACTTCAATACTTTTCTTACTATCCAGTCGCTTCAGGAGGCGATCAATATGGGACTTCAGTCGCAGGCGATCACTATCAATAATTCTCTCGGCGCGCTGTTGGAAAGGGATTTTCCCGCTAAAGGACAAGCCAATATCGCGATGCTGCAAAAAAGTATCGACGATCTGGCGGGAAACGTTGCTGCTGGCGGTAGCGATACCGCGAATACTAAAAGCAATGTTAATCTTGAAAATATCCGGGTTATCGTTAAAGAAGATGCCAATTTCAAAATAATCGCTTCTCAGGATTCCAGCGAGGTTGGCCAGACGCTGGATCTTGACCCGTCGCTCAATGGCGAGCGGGTGATCGCGATCGCTTGGGCCGGCGCCAACGACGTGATGACGCCGACCGAAGAGAATAACGATAAATTCTGGCGCATTATCAAAATACTTGCCGATAAGGACACTCATGAAACTTATGGCCTGATTTCTGCCGATATTCCGCTTCAGGAAACCGACGATCTTATCGTTTCGGCGGTTGTGCGCGCTTATATCATACTTATCGCCGCGATCATTATGGTTCTGTTTTTGACGCTGCAGCATACCCGGCTTTTTGCTTTTGTATCCCGGACCCGGATTTTGGAAGAGCAAAATAAAATCAAAGACCAGTTTATCCGTATGGCCGGTCATGAACTGCAGGGCCCGATTACCAATATGAAATGGGTGCTTGAAGCGCTAACCGAAGAAATGGCAAACGCTACCGCCATTCAAAAACAATACCTGGAAAGAATAACCATATCAATCAACAGTTTAGGTAAATTGGTTGCTGATATCCTTGAAGTCTCCCACCTTCAACAAGGGAAAATGGACTTTGAGCCGCAAAAGATCCTGCCGGCCGACATTATTGCCCAGATCGTTGACAATGTGAAACTCAAGGCCGAGGGTAAAGGTTTGAAAATTTCTTACCAGCCCAATGGTTTCCATTACTATATCAACGTCAACCAGGCGCGATTTACCCAGATCATCACCAATTTGATCGAAAATGCCATTAAATATACTCCCGCCGGGGAAATAAAAGTTTCCATCGCCGCCGAAACCGGTCGGGGCCGCTGCGTGATCACGGTTCAGGATACGGGGTTCGGTATTTCGGCCGAAGGCCAGAAAAATTTATTCAGCCAGTTCTACCGCGTTAAAACCCAGGAAAACGCCGGTATTCCGGGTACTGGCCTTGGCCTTTGGATGGCGCGCGAAATGGCGCGCAATATGGGTGGCGATATCATGCTGGAAAGCATCGAACACATGGGTTCCCGGTTCTTTGTCTACTTCCCGATCAGTAAATAATTCAGTTATTTCCCCGCCGGAATATCGCGCCGCCTTGAGCGCGCGGTAGTTTATTTCCCCGCCGGAATACCCCGGAGCTTTGCCCCGGGGATGAATGGCGGGGAATCAAACTTTTCCGATTGCGGAGCGTTAGCGTAGCGGAGGAATATCTCGAGGCTCTGCCTCGCGGTAGTTTATTTGGTTAGCTCTTTGTTTGAGTTGTCATATTTTAAGGTCGCTTCTCGGCGTAATCAACGAGGCGCGACCGTGACAAACTTGTGTATTTACATTATTGCTTCGTTTGTTAAAAACCATCTTTAAGCGGCTTTCGCGAATAATAATCGCTTTTGTTCGCGTATTCGCTTCGTTTTCATTTTTTCCCGGCTGTGAAATTTTTAACGCGGCAATACTGCGCCTCAAATTTCATTCGGTCGGTAAAAATCAAAACAAATTCGATAATCAATTTTTATAATTATTTCCCCGCCGGAATATCCCGGGGCTTTGCCCCGAGGTGGTTTATTATTCGCAAAATCCGCCTTAGATTTTGAATTTTTTTAAAATTGTAAATTGAAAATTGTTTTAACCAAAACTGGCATAATCGCCGGTTTTTGGTTAAAGTGGGTTTATGCGAACTGGAATTGCTACGGTACCGCTGGATTACGGCCGGTGCCCGCGTTGGTTGTTTGAACGAATGACCCGCTTGGGGCGGGGTATTACGGTTGCTATTGTTGAAGAATTCGGTTCCGAGGAAATGCTCAAGCGCCTTTCCGATCCGATCTGGTTTCAAAGTTTGGGCTGCGTAATGGGTTTTGATTGGAATTCATCGGGTCTTACCGTAACCACGATGGGTGCCCTCAAGGAAGCCGTCAGGGGATTGGAAACCGATCTGGGTTTTTATATTTGCGGCGGTAAACGCGTTTCGCGCAAAACTCCGGAAGAAACTCAAAACTGGGGAAAATATCTGGGTTGGGAAGAAAGCAAAATCGATTCGCTGGTCAATGCCAGCCGTATGGCCGCCAAGGTCGATTCGGCGCTGGTGCAGGACGGATTTTCGATCTACGCGCACAATTTGCTTTTTACCAATTCCGGCGAATGGGCGATTATTCAGCAGGGGATGAATATCGATGCCCAAAAAGCGCGCCGCTATCACTGGCTGTCCGAAGGCGTGAAAGATTTTTGCGAGAATCCCCATTCGGGCATTGCCAGCGACATGCGATTAAAACCCTTGAACCTTACCGCCAAAGATAGCGCCAAAAACAAAAAAATATCTGCCGCGATCATAAAAGACGAACCGCAAACTTTTTTGAAGGATTTTCAGAAAATAGCAAATGATTTGAACGGAACGGTCAATTCGACCAAAGCGGTTGCCAATCGCTTGGGTGCGCAAGGCCGTCTGCCCGGATTTACTGAAATGGAACTGAACAATGTTGAATTCCATTGGCATTCGGTAGTTACCGAAAAATTCGACATGAAACGCCTCAAAAAAACCATTGAAGACGTACATTCCTTGGGGCCGGAAAATTTTACCCAGGTATTGTCGGCCGAAGGCGTCGGTCCGAAAACCATTCGCGCCCTGTCGCTGGTCGCCGAGATCGTTTATGGCGCCAAGCCTTCCTACGAAGATCCGGCGCGCTACACTTTTGCGGTGGGCGGCAAGGACGGCACGCCGTTTCCGGTGGATCGCGCCACTTACGACCGGATGCTGAACGCGATTGAACGGGGGATAAAACTAAGCCAAACCAACCAGCGCGAGATTGATCGGGCCCGCCAGCGCTTGGAAACAATAACCTATCCATTCTGAAAATTTAAAGATCAAAGATCAAAATTTAGAATTAAGGTAAAATTTATTACGGAATTTTAATTTTACATTGTCATTTTTATTTTTGATGTTTACATTTTAAATTTAAATCATGAGACGATTTTTTATTACCGCCGAGTCCGTGGCCGAAGGCCATCCCGATAAAGTTGCCGACCAGATCGCCGACGCGGTTTTGGACGAAATGATCCGCCAGGATAAATATGGCCGGTGCTCCTGTGAGGTAATGGTGGGCAATAATTATGCGGTTATCGGCGGCGAAATAAATAGCATGGCTTGGATCGATTACAACACGCTGGTTCGCAAGGTGGTCCGCGACATCGGTTACGACAAGGAAGAATATGATTTTTATTGTAAGACCATGGCAATTTTTAATATGGTCAATCGCCAATCGTTCGAAGTGGCCAAGCTTGTGCGCCGTCCGTCAAGCAAAAACCAGGGGGCGGGGAACCAGGGTGTTTGTACCGGCTATGCTTGCCACGAAACCCCGGAGTTGATGCCGGCCGCCGCGATGCTGGCTCAAAATTTGGCTGCCCGTCTGGCCGAAGTTCGCCGAAAAAAAACCATTCCGTATCTTGGACCCGATGCCAAATGCCAGTTAACCTTGGAATACAAAGAAGGCGTAGCCTCGCGTTTGGAAAATGTGGTTGTTTCGGCGCAACATTCGGCCAAAGTGGCGGTTCTCAAGGTTAAAACCGATATTATCGAAAAAGTTATTCATCCGGTTTGCCAAAATTATCTTGACCACGATACCAAAATCTTTGTAAACCATACTGGTAGTTTTGTTGTTGGCGGTCCGGCGGCGGATACCGGTGTTACCGGCCGCAAGAGCATTATTGACGCCTATGGTAATACCGTACCCTTCGGCGGCAGCGGTTTTTCCGGTAAGGATCCGACCAAGATCGACCGTTCCGGCGCGTATATGGCCCGTTATATTGCTAAAAACATCGTGGCCGCCGGTCTTGCGCAGGAATGTTTCGTGCGTCTGTCGTATATTATCGGTGATACCAAACCTATCGAATCCAGTATCGAGACCTTTGGCACCAATACTGTCAATGAAGAATTGCTCGAAACGATTGTGCGCAAGGTATTCGATATGACGCCCGGCGGCATCATTCGCCAGTTAAAACTTTTACGGCCGATCTACCGCAAAACCACCAATTACGGCCACTTTGGCCGGCCCGATCCCGATTTTGTTTGGGAAAAGACCGACAAAACCAAAGATCTGCTCAAAGAAATTTCCAAATTATCAAAATCCTGATGAAAAACTATTCATCAAATAACGCCCAGAAAGGTAAATTAGCGTATCGAACACCCAGCCGTTTTATCTATCAAAAATGCCTGAAATCGCAGAAAGCCAAATCCAAAAAAGAAAGCGGGACTTGGACGCCGTTGCCCAAAAAATAAACGCTTGCCATGATTGCCGCCTGGCCAAGGTGCGCGGTAAAGCGGTTCCCGGCGAAGGTAATATCGGCGCCGGATATTTTGTGATCGGCCAGGGTCCGGGCGCCAACGAAGATAAAACCGGCCGGCCGTTCATCGGCCGGGCGGGCAAACTGCTGACCGAATTGCTGGCACTGGCCGGCATCGACCGCGCCAAGGATACTTTTATCACTTCGATTGTCAAATGTTTTCCCGCGCCGCCGGCGAATCGCAAGCCAAAACCCGACGAAATTTCCGCTTGCCATGATTATCTTATGCGCCAAATCGAGCTGGTTGGTCCTCAAAAAATAATCCTGCTGGGAGATATGGCCTTCAAAGAATTTTTTCCCGGCGATAAATTTTCCGAATGGCGCGGCCAATGGCGTAAAAAAGAGGGAAGGGATTATTTTATTTCTTACCACCCGGCCGCCGGCATCCGTTTCCAGAAATTCAAAAAAATATTGGAAAATGATTTTTCCAACTTGAATCGATAAAGCATCGAATCGTCCTGGTTGATCTTGATTTTTTAAAACCTTAATGTTTTAATACAGCCAGTTGGGGTGATACGATGAAAAAGCCGGATCAAGTTGAAAAATTAATGGACCAATTAACGATAGTAAAAAACGAGCTGGAAGAAATTTTGACCAGCTTGGCCAGCCGTGAAGCCAAAGGCGATAATCCTTGCCGGGAATGCCGGAAAATCGAACAGATGCTGGACACTATAGCTTTCCTTGAGGAAGTATCAAGCAGCCTGGTGACGATACGGACTTACTTATGGAGATGTGCACGCGCGACTCCGGAAGAATCAGCTCGTTTCAAAAAAATGGCCCGCCGTATTACAGTGATCCAGTGCCAATTGATCGCGTTAATTAAAGAGCTCAGGAAGGACGCTTATGCCCTGATGAATTCGTGCGATGACTTCCGGATTGATTGATGGATTGGACCGATTGTGGATTTGGCGGTTCAAGTTGTCCCGATGCGGCCTGAACTTTAAGGAAAATTTATCGAGGCTATTAGTTTTTGGATTTTTAGCCTTTGGGGCTATCGGTCAAGTGATCTTTAGTCTCTTTTTTTAATAATTAAACAATGATGGAGATCAATGAATTTGAAAAAATGGTAGCCGCGGCGGTGGATGGCTTGCCGCGAAACATCAAAGACGCGATGAAAAACGTGGCGATTGTCGTTGAAGACGGTTTTCGCGGCAATTTGCTGGGGTTGTATGAAGGTATTCCCGAAAATCGGTGGGGGAAGAGCGATACCATCCGCCTGCCCGACAAAATCACGATTTTCAAGCGGGCGATTGAAAGGGAAGCGCAAACTCCGGAAGAAATCAAAGAGCTGGCCAAGATCGTGGTTTGGCATGAGATCGCCCATCATTTCGGTTTTGACGAACCGCAAACCCGCCGCCTTGAATGCCGCTGGCGCGCCCGCGAGTAGCCGCTTACCGGGGGTTGTATTTCAAGGGTCTATCCCTCGCTAATGCGAGGGTTAGGCCCTTTCAATTTTTTTACCATATAGGTATTTTTTAATTTGTAGCCGTTTTTGCGCCAGTATTGGCGCGCGCCCACGCCGGAAATCGCGGCGATTTTTTGCGCGCCGAATTCTTTTTGGGCGATTTTTTCGGCCTCTTTGATCAATTTTTTTCCCAAGCCGATGTGCTGGGCCGAAACGCCTTTGCCGTCAATCGGGGTTTGAATGCCGTAGGTGTGTATTTCTCTAATTATCGCGATCGTGTTTGTATTCCGTGGAGACGATTCCATATAATCGTCCGTGTTTCCGGTGATCAAATTCAAGCCGTTGCCGGTTATTCTTAAACGCAACAGACTGAATAATTTTGTTTCGTCTTCATTCTCAAAACTCAAAAAGATTTCTTTTCCTTGCGAGGCTTGATAATCGCGGCGGACAAAAATTGTTTTTTCTCGCGGATTGTAATCGCCTTTGACTTCGCGGCAGCGGATGCATTGGCAATGCCAGCCCTCGCGCTCCATATCGTTGGCAATAATCTGGCGCAAATTGGAGATGCCTTTTGTTCCGGCGGTGATCCGGGGAGAGGGGATGTCGCGAATGATGCGTTCCACCCGTACCCATGGCGGCAAGCCTTTCTTTATTTCCTTGATGACTTCAATCAGTTTCGCGTCGGAATAAGGTTTGTATTTTCCGGTTTGGTAAAATTCATATAGCGGCGCTTCCGGCAGGACCGCGCAAGGATAAATTTTCAACAGATCAGGGCGGAAATCGGGATTGCTGAAAATTTCTTTTGCCATGGCCAGATCGCGTTTTGGCGACGAACCATACAAATTGAGCATTATCTGATAAGATACTTTGAATCCCGCGTCTTTCAACAGCTTGGTGGCCGCGATCGCCGCCGCCACTCCATGGCCGCGCCGGTTTAAGTCCAGCACTTCGTCATAAATACTTTGGATTCCCAATTCGACGCGCGTCACTCCCAGTTCGCGCAGCCGCAATATCTCTTTTTCGTTTATGTAGTCCGGCCGGGTTTCCACCGAAATTCCCACAACCCGGCATTTGGCGGCTTCGTTCTTTTTTTGCTCGAACTCCAGCGGCCCGGCCGCGATTTTTTTACGTTTGAATTGGTTGCCGGCGGCAAAACAAGCCGCGATGAATTTTTTCTGGTAGGCCGCCGGATAAAAACTCCAAGTACCGCCGATCACGCGTAATTCCACTTTATCGATATCGTGGCCCTCGGCGGCCAGGTTCTCCAGCCGCTTGCGGGTTTGCGCATAAGGGTTGAATTTTAATCGCCGGGCCCGTTCGGCCGCCGGTTCTCCCGAAAGGTAGCTTTTGGGAAATCCCGCCTCGTTTGGACAGTAAAGGCAATTGCCTGGACAAGGATAAGGTTTGGTCAATACCGAAACGTTCACAATGCCCGAAAGCGACCGTACCGGTCGCACCCGCAAAAGAGTTTCCAGCTGTTTGCGGTCCGGCGCATATTTTTTTAACGCTCTCAACAATTCCACGTTCCCCGGAAATGAAATTCGTTGTTCCCGGCTGATTTTGCGCTTGAACACATCCAGTTCCGCCTTTGTATGCGGATCAACCTCGATCAATTTTTCAATTATTTTGCGCCGGTCGTTTTTTCCCATACCTTGAAATTATATAATTTTGAGATAAAGTCAAAAATAAGATTAATAATAAAATTAAAGACTCAAAACTTAAGACGTAAAGCGCAAAGCCCAAATACATTCGGTATCTTTCGGTTTTGACTTTCGGACTTTCGGTTTTGACCTAATTGCCATGTTTGAACAGCTAAAACAGGTCAAGAAACTTCAGGAGATCCAGAACTCTCTCAAGAACGAAAAAATTACGCACGAAAAAAATGGCGTCCGGGTGATTATCAATGGCAAGCTTGAGGTTGAATTGGTCGCGCTTAATCCCGCCCTGTCGGTCGAAGAGCAGGCCAAAGCGGTCAAGGATTGCATCAACGAATCGATGAAAAAAGTGCAAACAGTGGTCGCGCAAAAAATGCAGGGAATGGGCGGTTTTGGAATATAATCATATGGATATCCAGCACCTTATTGTCGGGCCGTTGCGAACCAACTGCTATCTTTTGGCGGATGGTCCCGATTTGGCGATCATTGATCCGGGCGGCGATGCGGCCGCGATTGAACAGGCAATCCAAAAATTAAGTGCTTCGCCGAAATATATTATCAATACCCACGGCCATTTCGACCACGTCGGCGCCAATCTTCAACTAAAAGAAAAATACCGGGTGCCGGTGGCCGCCGGCATCAATGAACTGCCGTCGCCGGGATTCTATCCCGAAATTATTTTGCGCGGCGGCCAAGATATCAAGATCGGTGGTGTTTTGCTTAAGGTTATGGAAACGCCCGGACACACTCCGGGCGGTATTTGCTTTTTGGGTTCCGATTTTGTAATATCGGGGGATACCCTTTTTGAAGATTCCATTGGCCGCACCGATCTTCCCGGCGGTTCCGATATCGATATGGTGCGGTCATTGAAAAAGCTTGACCGTGCTGTTGCCTCGGGCGCGACCGTTTACCCGGGGCACGGCAATATTTTCAAGTACAAAAAGGGGATGGTTGACGGCTGGGTGGATTATTTGAATAAATAGGTCTGATAGTGTAATGGGCCCGTTGCCGAATCGGTTTCAGCTGCAATTTTCATCTTTCGGTTGCAAAAAAATCATCATTCGTCGCCGGATTTAGCTTGAATGCGCCCTCTCATTCTTCGTTCTTTTCGTTCGAAAGTTGAAAATTTCGTTCTGAAGTTAATTCGGTAACAGGCTCATAATTTCGTGGATATTGGAAAAATCGAAAATATTATGCGGAATCAACCGGCTTACCGGGCCGACCAGGCTCGGGAGGCGGTTTTAAAATCGCTGGCCGAAAGTTGGGACGAAGCGGTTGGCCTGCCCAAAGAACTGCGGCAAAGTTTGGAAAAAGAATTACCGTTGAAGATTAACGCCAAAATATGTTCTTCCCAAGGCGCGGAGTCGCTCAAAGCGTTGATCACTTTTGAAGACGGACTACAAGCCGAGTCGGTTTTGATGCGCCATGATAATCGCAATACGGTGTGTGTGTCGTCGCAAGTCGGCTGCCCGATGGCGTGTTCGTTTTGCGCCACCGGGGAAATGGGTTTTAATCGGAATCTTACGACCGCCGAGATCATTGAACAGGTGGTTCTTTTTGGCCGCGCGTTAAAACGGGAAAATCAACGGGTGGACAATGTGGTTTTCATGGGTATGGGCGAACCGTTCCTCAATTACGAAAACGTGATGGCGGCGATAAAGATTTTAAACGACCCAAAGGGGCTGAATATCGGCGGCCGCCATATTTCGATCTCGACCTGCGGCATCGTTGAAGGAATTGAGAAATTGATCGACGAACCGCTCCGGGTTAATCTGGCAATTTCGCTTCACGCGCCCGACGATCGATTGCGTTCTCGGCTCATGCCGGCAAATGTCAAATATCCCATCAATGATATAATGAAAGCGGTCTTGCGCTACGTAAAGAACACCAATCGGCGAGTGATGTTTGAATACATCATGATTGATGGAGTGAATGATTCCGACGAATGCGCCCGGGAACTTGCCGAATTGATAAGATCGCGCTTGTCGCTGAAACTGGCATTCGTCAATCTTATTCGGTACAATCCGACTGGAATTTACGCCGCGGCGGCTCCCGAACGGGTCAAAGCTTTCAAAACCATCTTGATGCGGGCGGGCGTGGAGACAACCGAACGCTACCGTTTTGGGCGGGAAATAAAAGCCGCTTGCGGCCAACTGGCCGCTAAAGATTAACGAAAAATGCTTATCAAAGCGCATATTTTTCCGTGTCGCAAGGAAGAAGGGGTGGTGCAAACCGGTTCGGACGCGTTTAAGGTGAGCGTGGCGGCCAAGCCCGAAAACGGCCAAGCCAATGCGCGCGCCCGGGAACTGCTGGCGCATTATTTTGCCGTTCCCGCGGGAAAGGTGCGTTTGATCAAAGGCGCGCGCGAATCACACAAAATATTTGAGATTATTGAATAAAATGTCAAAAGTTCAGATAACAAATATCAAACAAAGTTCAAAGCTCGAAAACCAAACGACAAAGAACAAAATAACGCCTGCTTTGATATTTGAGCTTTGGATTTTGTTTGGCATTTGAGCTTTGATATTTTAAATTATGAAAGACGATATTCTTTTAGTCGATGAAGACAACAATCCTGTTGGAGCCGGAGAGAAGATGGATGTCCATCGCCGCGGGTTGCTGCACCGCGCGTTTTCGATAATGATTTACAACTCCAAAAGGGAAGTGCTGTTGCAACGCCGGGCGCTTTCCAAATATACTTGCCCCGGCTTATGGAGTAATGCCTGCTGTTCCCACCCGCGTCCCGGCGATCATTTGCTGCTTGCCGCCCGGCGGCGCTTGAAAGAAGAAATGGGAATCACCGTTTCTTTAAAAGAAATGGGTGTCGAATTCATTTACCGGGTCAAAGTGGGCGACTTGATCGAGAACGAATACGATCATGTGCTGTATGGCCAGTTTGACGGCCAGCCCCGGATTAATCCCGAAGAGGCCGAGGACTGGAAATGGATGGCTTTTGCCGATATCCGCAAGGATATGAAGCTAAACTCTGAAAATTACACTCCGTGGTTCCGCCTCATCATCAGCCAGGGCGATAACGACGCTGAACATATTCCGGTCCAGCGCCTGGAGAGATATGAGATCAGAAAATTGATGAATCTAAATTAAATGGATACAAAAAACGCCGATAAATTATTGAGAAAAACCAAGGATAACTATGACGCGTTCGCCGATTCTTTCTCGCAAACGCGCGATTACATCCCCACCCAGATGGAACGGTTGCTGATCGGCCGCGTTCATCCCGGGGATAATGTTTTGGATGTCGGCTGCGGCAACGGCCGTTATTATCCCATATTCTTACAAAAAGAAGTGGAATACCATGGCGTCGACATTTCGGCAAAACTTATCAATATTGCCAAACAGAAATACCCAAAAGGGGATTTCGCGGTGGGAGACGCTCTGTTTTTGCCGTTCAAGAACAACGAATTCGACCTTTTATTTTCCGTCGCGGTTTTGCATCACATTCCTTCGCGCGAGTACCGCAAACGGTTTTTCTTGGAAGCCCGTCGGGTGCTTAAACCGGGCGGCCGTATCTTTGTGATGGTCTGGGATTTGCGCTTCCGATCGATGATCAAAGTTAAGAATTGGCGCCGGGTGAAGGATTTTCTGTCGGCGCAGGCCAAAGCCGTGGTCCGGCTGGAAAAACTTGATATCGGCGATTTTTTTATTCCTTGGCAAAAACAATACAAGCGTTACGTCCATCGCTTCCGCCTCGGCGAATTGGAAAAACTGGCCCGGCAGAACGGTTTCGAAATCGAAGAAAGCGGAATCTCCAAAGCCGGCCGCCGGGAAGCCAATCTTTACATTGTTGCCAAAAAATGCGAAAAATAGAATGGTTTGGATTTATAGCTTGTGTTTTTTGTGTTTGATTATAAATCTTGAATCGCGATTCGTGCCTTTTTAACGCGCCCGTAGTTTAACGGATAAAATGCTGGCCTCCGAAGCCGGATACTACAGGTTCGATTCCTGTCGGGCGCACCAGCCAGATCTAATTCAAGCGGCCGGAAAAGGTCGCTTGAAAAGCAACCGAAACCCTCATTTTTATGGCGGTTTTTTTGATATATTTCCAAATCCAGTTTTCAGATTTATGTAAAGTATTTATGTAAAGTAATGTTTAAGTTCACATACATATTGCACTCCTTGAAGCCGTAGCTTCATGGAATTT
>CAZUST010000025.1:0-15196 GCA_964623335.1 uncultured Candidatus Saccharibacteria bacterium | reverse complement strand
ACGGCGCCAGTTTTTCAAAATACATCGGGAAAAGCTGTCCCAATTGCTGGGTTTCGGCGATGAAAGACGGCGCCACCAGGTAAATGACGACCCCCAAAGAACCGAAAATCAAAAAATAAACCAAAAAAACCGCGACCGGACGGGAAATTTTGGTCTTTTCCAAAAAATCAACCGCCGGGTTAAACAGCGCGGAAATGATTAATCCGGAAAGCATCACTACCAACACGTCTCGCGACAGATAAAATCCCCAGCCGAGCGCCAGCGCCGCGCCGATTTTCGCCAGCGCGCTCCATGAAACGTCAAAAACGATTTTTTGTTTTGTTGGAAACATTTTGTTCTGACTTTAATTCTTGCCTCTGAAACGGATTATAGCGCATTTTCCAGTAATTTTTCAAAACGTTGGCGGTTGTCGTCGGGACCGATGACCGCCAAATTGAGTTTTTCGGGGACAAAGATGTCTCTTGCCGCCGCTTGTATGTCTTCGGCGGATACCCGGTTGATCTCTTCATAAATTTCCTCGGGCTCCAATATCCGTCCCTCCAACAGTTCCTGCTCGCCGTAAAACAACCCCTTGGTATGGGACGACTCCAAAACAATGGAATTTTTGCCGATGTAATGATCTTTGGCCTTGCGCAATTCCCGCGACAAAATTTTTTCATCGCGGATTTTTTTGAATTCGCCCAAAATCACTTTAATGCCTTCGTCAAGACGGGCGCTGTCCAAATTCGCCGTTGCCGCCAGCGATCCGGTATCCGAATCCGTTGACAATTCGGTGTGCACATCATAAACCAACCCGCGTTTGAATCTCACCTCTTCCATCAGGCGGGAAGAAAACATTCCGCCCAAAACGGTTTCCAGCAACTCCAACGCCCGGCGGCGCGGATAATTGTAATTGAACGCCCGCACGCCCAGCGCGATCTGGGTTTGATTGGTGTCTTTTTTATAAATTAAAACTTGCGGCGTTGCCTGCTTTTCCGCCACGGCGGACTTTTCCGCCGGATCTTTGGCGGCAAACCGCCCAAAATATTTTTCGGCCGAATTTTTGGCCCGGTCTTCGTCAAAATTGCCGGAAACGCAAATGACCGTGTTTTGCGCCGCGTAATTTTTGTCCCGATATTCCAAGAGCCGGCCGCGGGAAATACCTTTCACCGTTTCAATCGTGCCGGCAATATCCCATCCCGCCGGCTGGTCGCCGTAGAGCGCCTGGTTCCAAACCGTCCAAATGTAGCGCATCGGATGATCATAGTACATCTTTAATTCTTCAATGATCGTTCCCCGCTCTTTTTCAATTTCTTCGGACGGCAGAACGGAATTCAAAAAAATGTCGGCGACCAGATCAAACGCCGCGGCAAATTTTGAGGATTGCACTTTGAGATAATAACCAGTCATTTCCTGCGAAGTGAAGGCATTGGCAACGCCGCCCAAATCGTCAATCTCCGAAAAAATCGCCATTTCCGACGGGCGTTTGGCGGTTCCCTTGAATTGCAAATGCTCCAAAAAATGGGAAATCCCCGAAATTTCTTTGGTCTCGTATTTTGAACCGATGCCGACCAGCGCCGTCACCGCCACCGTATCAGTGTTACGCGAATTCGCCATCAACAGTCTGATTCCATTATCTAACGTGATTTTTTTGTGCATATTACCATTATAAATCATTTTTCAAAACCGCCGGCAACCCAGTCAAACTCGCTTTGCCAATTACGAGTCGGACAGCTCCACCCGGGACTGGCCGGGTGCGGCCGGCCGCTGGTTTCCATATCATTGACACCAAAAACAAAGAACGCGCCCCTTGCGGCATCGCAACCACTGCTTCCGGCACTGTAGCGATAGTAACGATAAGCATAGCCAGAACAGGGACCCGTTCCAAGCGGATCGCCCGGAACAACACTCATTATACCGCTATCGATCAAGGACTCAATAAACGGCTTGCCGTCACCGTCATTATCAACTGTGGAAGTATCATAACCGCCACAAGTAGCCTCACTTTCGCCATAAGAAGACGTCGGTCCAGGGTATTTCTCATACTCAGTGTGATACATTTGCAAAGCCAGCACAATCTGTCTCGCATCGCTTAATCGCCGGGCGTCCCGCGCCCGGGCACGTGCCCCCGTCATCGCCACCAGCACCATTCCCGACAGTGTACCGATAATAGCGATCACCACCAGCAACTCAATCAGGGTAAAGCCCGCGTTGTTTGATTTTAATTTGGCCAGAGCCGGCTTGAAAGAAAACGCCATCGTTTTTTGAAAATTACTCTGGAATCATTTCCGCGGGAATAATGTCGGTCTCGGAAACACGGCTTTCGGCGGTTTGCTGATAGAAATAATATCCCCAGAGCGCCGCCGTCAGCATAAATCCCACGATCACGATGATTATCTGAATCTTTTTCTTTCTCTCCTCCTTGTCAAAATCCGGCGGCGCGGCAACGGCGGCGAGCGCCGGAGTTTTGGCCGAGTAATCGCTGAAGTCAATGTCTTTGCTTTGAGCCGTTTCCATATTTTTTAAAATTATTTTTGCTCCGCGCTTTTATTTAAGAGAATAATAACTCCCCGCAGTTTCCAACCGGCAACGAAGAAACCACCGGCGGGTATTTACCTTGCAACCGCCTTAGCCAATATTCTTTGAATTACGAAACCGTTAAATTCAAATACTGCTGAAGGGGTCTAACCGCTCGCGATTACGCGAGGGATAGACCCCAAATCAGTCTTTTCATAAAATTAATTTCCCAAATTATCACATAAATAATTTCCCAAATCAGCGATTTTTATTCTAATCTGCGCCATGGTGTCGCGGTCGCGCACCGTGACATCGCCATTTTCCAGCGAATCAAAATCCACGGTTACACAATAAGGCGTGCCGATCTCATCCTGGCGGCGATAGCGCTTGCCGATATTGCCCGAATCGTCAAATTCGCACATAAATCCGGGTTTTAACATATTATAAATCTCGCGCGCCTTGGCAACCAACTCGGATTTATTCTTGAGCAGCGGGAACACGGCTACTTTGATAGGAGCAAGACGCTTGTCAAATTTAAGCACGGTGCGCGTTTCGCCATTGACGGTTTCTTCAACATAGGCCTTGTCAAGAAACATGAAGAACAGGCGGTTTAAACCGGCCGACGTTTCCATGATATGCGGAATAAAATTTTCGCCGGTTTGCGGATCGGTATAGCTCAAATCCTGGCCGGAAAATTTGGAATGCTGGCTCAAATCCCAGTCGCCCCGCGCGTGGATACCTTCCACTTCCTTGAATCCGCCCAGCGCCTTGAAATTGTATTCAATGTCATACGCCTCGGAAGCGTAGTGCGCCAATTTTTCGTGTTTATACCAGCGAATATCGCCTTCGCTCATCCCATATTCCAAATACCATTCCCAGCGGATCTTTTTCCATTCTTCATATTTTTCTTTCATCATTGAAGGATGCAGAAAATACTGCATTTCCATCTGCTCAAACTCCCGCGTGCGAAAAATGAATTGTCGCGCGACAATCTCGTTGCGAAACGCTTTGCCCACTTGGGCGATGCCGAACGGCAATTTAACCCGCACGGAATCAACGGTGTTCTTGTATTCCAGATAAATGCCGCCGCAAGTCTCCGGCCGCAGATAAACCACGTTCTCTTCGCTTAGCGCGTCCGTGGGCGAACCCAGATTGGACTTGACCATCAGCGAAAACCGCCTGGCGGGAGTCAGCTCGGTAGAACCGCAGTTGGCGCATTTTAATTTATTTTGGGCGCGCAGTTTGTCCAATTCGGCGTTCAGGAATTCCAACGGCTGTTTGTCCGCCGAAATTCCGAATTGTTCCAGAATGTGATCGGCGCGCCAACGGGATTTGCATTTTTTGCAATCCACCTGCGGGTCGTCAAAACTGTCCACGTGGCCCGAAGCCTTCCAAGTGGTCGGGTGCATAAAGATCGCCGAATCCAAGCCCACCACGTCGTCGCGCAACTGCACCATATGCCGCCACCAGGCGTCGCGGACGTTATTCTTCAATAAAGCGCCATAATGACCGTAATCGTAAACTGCGGCAAAACCGCCGTATATCTCCGACGACGGAAAAACAAAACCGCGACGTTTGGACAGTGAAATTATATTTTGGGATATATCCATAGAATTTATTTTTTTATAGGTATTTCGCCTCCCGGAGCGCGAACCCACGGACGGCGACGCTAGAAGGCTTCTTCCAAAAGATACTTGCGCTTCGCCAAAGACGCTTTTATCCATCGGTTCCCAAGGGCTTGCCTCAAGGGTTACTTCCGGATAAAGCTAAAATTAATCATTTTGACATTTAACCCGACAGACGGATATCAATAGTTGCCTGCCCTCTTTTTATTTGCGAAAAAGCCGATATGCGGCTTTTTCAATCACTTGATTTTGTTTTATTTTACTAATTTCTTTGAATTGCGAAACTCTTAAATTCAAATACTATCGAAGGGGTCCGACCTTCGCGATTACACGAGGGATAAATCTCAAAATACAAAATGTTTCGTGATCCAAAGTAATTTATTTACCTGCCGGAATACCCCGGGACCATGTCCCGAGGCAGTTTATTGCACGATGCCATCTTCCTCGCTTAAACCAAAATCCGAAATGGTCGCGGTATCAATCGCCGGGGATGTTGATTCCAAGGTTGAATTAGTCCAGCTGTCGTCGCCGAAAATCTTGGCTTCCCCAATAACTCCCGCTTTTTCTCCGCGCTGGGAAGACATCGGAGTGAGCGCGACCTGGAACGATACGTTGACCGGATTGGAAATCAATCCTTGTCCGGCCGACATGTTTCCCAAAGTCCAAGTGATTTGGCGCGTATCTTCATCGTAGGAAAGTTTTTGCGCTTGGTCTTCCGGGAAGACATTGTTTTTATCGAATGCGACTTCCGGCGGAAGAGTGGCAATAACTTTAACATTTTTCACATCGGAATAGTAGTTCTTGGCCTGCCAGGTAACGGTATAAGTGGTTTTTTTACCGACTTTGGGCGGGAACGGGCCGCTGTTTCCGAAGATTTCATCGTTATAGTAAGCTTTTTGCGCGATCTCAAGCTTGGAACTGATTTTGGTGATAAAATCTTCGCGCGCGGCGCCAATCATCACCTTATTATCCAGTTCGGGCTGACTCAAACTGCTTAAGTCGTCCTTCAAACGGATCCAGAATTCCACTTTGCCTTCGTCCATCGGCGCCAGATAGGTAAGCTTGTCGTTCTGTTTCCAGTCGAACACGATCGAGCTGTCTCCCTGCCGGAAAGTGCCGGTATCGGAACGAATCGTGGAAAAGTCGTACATTCCTCCTTCAAGATTATCCACCATCACCAAGTTGTAAAGTTCGGTCTCGCTGATGTTTTTGTAATAAATTTCGTAGTGCAGCCATTCTCCGGGTTTGGCCACATAATTGGCATCGCCGTTAATGGTTTGACGGATTGAAACTGTGGGTTTGACGATCTTGGTTCCCTTTTCAACCTCTCTTAAGGGAACATATTGGCCGTCCTTCCACATCCCGATTTTGACCCGAAATACTTTTCCGTCATTGAGATTCCCGGAAATTTGGCCGACAACATCGATCACTCCGGACTGGCCCTTGTTAAGCACCGGAATAGTGAATTCGTTCTTATCCAGCGATTGCGGGGTTGACCGGGTAAATGCATATCCCAAAGGATAATCAATCGTAACTCTCAAATCGGTAAGCAGCCAGTCGACATTGGAAATATAATTGATACGCAAATGAAAATCTTTATTGGCCTCGACGGTCGAGGATAGGTCCATATCCAAATCCAGCGGCACAGCTTGCATCACCGTCGTCGCGGAAGTACTGGACTCGTAACGCGCGCTAAGATTCTTGGGTTGATAAGTCAGCGTCGCTTTGGCAACTTTAACATCACCCTCTTTCCCGACAAGCCGCATTTTAAAAGAAATGCTTCTTTCTTCTCCGGGATAGATCGCGCCGGCCAGCTGGTCGGATTCGATAGTTTCCTGAGTATACATGTTGCCATCCTTTATGGAAAATTCCGGCGCGTAAAATATCAGCGTTGGATTCTCCAACCGGAACTCGCCATTGTTCTTATATTTGACGACATATTCGACCTCCTGACCCAGTTGCGCCTGGCTGGGCCCGATCATCTCAAGCTTCAATCCTTCTTTGGAATAAATATTTTTGCGCCAAAAACCGTACCCGACCGCAAGCAAAACAGCCGCGAAAACAATAAGTATTTTTATAAATTTGCTCATCGAACAAAAAATTAATTTAAGTTTAAATTATTGGATCCGCCGGAATACCCCGGAGATCATCGGTCGGGCACGAACCGCCAGCAGTCAACCCGAAGACAATTTATTTGGTAACCAGCGCGAGATAATTCCGGGCAATCGCATCGAGCTCGGCAACCTGGCGAACAGTCAATCGCATTTTCGCGGAACGTTCGATATCGGAGTCCCGGAAAAAGCATACCAGCGAACGGCAAGCCAAGCCGGCGTAACTTTCACCGAATTCCGGACGCCATCCCAAAAACTCAAAAATATGCCAGACAAAATATTGATACACCGCTTCGGTATTCCGCTCCCCGGTTGCATCGGTAAAAGCCAGTACCGCCAAAAGCAACCCCCAAATCTTGCCATCGGGTTGCTGATCTTTGATCAAAGCCTCGGTCATTCCGAAAATCCGGCAAATCGCATCCTGTTTCCGGGGCTGGCGCAATAAATGCTTCAACGGAATTAAAATTACCGCATCAGTCAAGGTTTTGCAAGTTTTTCCCTGGATAAATTCCAACTCGATCACCGCGGGAAATTCCACCGCCGACCGCAGTTTGGAAGCGATCTTGCGGATTCCTTTGGCGACAACATCCAACCGGCCGAAATCCCGGGTATAAACAATCAGAAGCTGGTCGGCTTCCCCCCTGTCGATTCTTTTTAAAATTATTCCTTCGGTGCGGCAATGAGTGAACATCTTGAACGCCTTAGGCGGAAATATCGGTAATTCCGACAGTATCTTTAATTATTTCCATGAACCGATGCCGTTTGCTGTCGCTATGGGAAAGGATATCCTTTTCTTTCTGGTTCAGATGGACGTTTTCCCCTGTCAAATATCCCCAGTCGCAATTCTTCAAAGCTTTATACAAATTTCTGGTCCATTCGCGGCTCATATAAGCATCGGTCTTTTTAAACATCCGCTTGAAGAAATCCTTTCTTTTTCCTTCTTCATTGAACGATTCGGGAAATATTTCGCGCAATAACGGAAACCAGGCCGCGGCGATCCGGTCAGCTTTTTCGGATTTAAAAGTCGTACCGGCGTATAATGTTTTTCCGGCGGAAACAGTTTTTTTTGATTCCGCCGCTTTCCGGGCTTCCAGTTCTTGAGCTTTCTTTTCCTGCAGCATTTGCGCGTTACGCCGGGCCGCGATCATATCGGCATCGTATAGATCATCGGGATTGTTTGGGTTCATGGTTTTTGTAAAATTTAGGTACGGCGGGCGCGGCGCGCAATCTCCTTGTCGCGAGTAAGCTCGCCAATCGTTCCGGCGATCGCTTTTCCGGCCTGCATACCGGTATAATTATCCCTCACTTTCAGTCCCTTGATACCACCAACGCCCTTATTAAGAACTTTTCGGGCGGTATCATTGGCTTTGGCGCGGTGAACATAGGAATTCCAACCAACATCCTTGCCTTCGATCTCATTGATCAGGCTTTTAGCCACCTTGATCTTATTTTCAAGAGTTTGATCCCCTTTGGCAAGGAATTTGTCGAATCCCTTATTTTCGTCCATTGTTTTAACGATTTTTCTGACGGCGGAATTAACCGTTACCGATGGAGCGTGTTCCAATATGCCGCCTTCCACTTTTCGCGTTTTATCAGCCGAAATAGTGCTGTTTTCCTTAGTGTTTGCCAGCCGCGCGTTCATTCTTTCGCGGGCGCGAGCATAAAGCGGATTCAAACTGCCGCGGCCGCCGCCAAGTTTGCCGGCAAATTCGGACGACATCCCGATCGACGCGTCGCTTTTGCCGAATTGCTTGTCCTGACCAATCTGAAAACCGTCATTTCCTTCCAGTTTGCCGGCCGACGATGAATTGTTTTGCGGATCAAAAACCATTTAGATAAATTAAAATAATTCGAGAATCTTAACGAAGAAAAAGAAATACACGAACAGAAACAATAGCCCCTGCCCGGCGTCAATTCTGCCTGAAAGCGCGGCGATCGTCAATAGAAGTGCCGCCACCGCCAGAAAAGGCAACCCCACCGCAAGAACCGCGCCGCCGAAAACCAGCGGCGTCAAAAGCGCCGCCGCTCCACAAACCAAAAGCAAATCAGCCGCGGTGGCCGCAAACAAATTACCGAGGGTCAGGTTGCTTTTCCGGCCGCGGACCACCGCCGCGCCGCCGAAAATTTCGGGCATGGCGGTACCGATAGACAGAACAATCATTGCCGTGATTGCCGCGGAAATTTGCAGTCGATCCGAAATTCCCGATAATGATTCCATGGTCAAAAAGGACGCGGCGACGAACAACAATAAAGCGCCGCCGAAAATCCAGATCCCGGCCTTCCACAGGGAACGGCCGTTGGCAGCAGCAATCTTTTCCAGTTTTTTTTCCAAACGGGTGGGAAGTATTTGTAAAACGCGCACGGATGAAGCACTTCCGATGAGTTCGGGGGTAATCATATCGTGCGCGGTAACGCCGTGGCGCGGCCGGGAAGAATAAGCAATATAGACAAAGAACATCAATATCATCAATACTCCTTCGAACGCATTGATCCGGCCATCGAAAGCCGCCAGGAAAAAGACTGCCACACTGGAGATGAAAAGCGGCAGATCGATCTGGGTATATTCTTTTTTCAATAAAAGCGGGCCGGCTGAAAAAGCCGCCAAACCCGTAACCAGCAGGATATTGGCAATCGAAGAACCGATAACAACCGCGATCGCCACTTCCGCCTTGCCTTCAAGAGCCGCGGCAAGCGCCACCCCCATTTCAGGCAATGCCACGGCAATAAGCGCGGCCGGCAGCGCGATATCGGATTCGCGCATACCGAAGAGAGGCACAACCCGCCGCAATCCAAGAACCAGCCAATCCGACGCTTTGATAAGCGCGCAAACCGAAATAATAAATATCAACGACCAAATAATTATAAGCTCCATTTTCCTCCGAGTAAATTAGTTGATTTTATTTTAACACTTTTTGCACTTTTTGATACCTACCCAAAGCGGCTGGCCGTCCACAACGACTGATTTTTCGGCGGCGATCCCGGCCGGTTTATCGAATTCAACTCCGGCGGCTTTAGTCTCGCGCGCGATCAATACTTGATTTTTTTGAATTGCCGCAAGCAACCCGCCTTCGGCTTGGGCAAAGATCGTGATCTTGTCGGCCGGAGTGAATTTGGCATTCTTGCGCAATTCCTGAACGTTGCGCATCACTTCGCGCACATTCCCTTCTTCGCGCAATTCGGGAGTGATATCCCAATTGAGATCCATCGGCGAAGCCAGAGACGGGTCGAATTCAACCGCTTTAACATTGATTTCTTCGGCAAGAAGCTCCCGCAATTCTTTGTCTAACGCCATTACTTTGCCGCCGATTATAAGTTTTGCCAGCGGTTGGCGGATCTTCACCGCGTGCCGGGCGCGCTGGGCAAGCGCCGCGGTCACCAATTCGCGCACTTTGGCCATCTGTTCCGCCAAAACGGCATCGGCTTTGCTGATTTTGGCAACGGGCCAATCTTGCAAATGCACCGACTTAGCTTTGGCGTAATTATTACCCGATAAACCCTGATAAACTTCCTCGGCAATAAAGGGCGCGAACGGCGCAATTATCCGGGACAAACCATCCAGAACATAGGCATAAATCTTGGCGGCGGCCATCAATTCGGCATGATTTTTGGGCTGTTGCAGGCGGCGGCGCGAACGGCGCACATACCATAATGACAGGTCATTGACCGTAAACGATTCGATACCCCGCGCGGCGGCGGTGATATCGTATTTATCCATCAGGGCAGCGGTATCCGCGGCCAACTTAGACAAGCGCGCCACGATCCAGCGGTCGAGCACATTATCGGGAGCGACTGTTGCCGGAACCTTTACCGACGGCGCGTAAGTTTTTAAAAACACATAGCAATTCCAGTAAATGAGCAGGAATTTTTTGAGCGCACCATCCAGGTCGGACTCTTTGTAAAGCTTGGGATCGCCCGGCTCATTGACGGTGTAAAAATACCAGCGAACCGCGTCGGCGCTGTATTTTTGAACCATATCCCAGGGGTTGATGACGTTACCCTTCGATTTGGACATTTTATCTCCTTTCTCATCCAAAACATGGCCCAATGAGACCACATTTTTATATGATGCTTTGAATCCCAAGACCGTCGCTACCGACAATAAAGTGTAAAACCAGCCGCGAGTCTGATCGATCGCTTCGGAAATAAAATCCGCGGGATAGAGTTTGGGAGGAGTTTTGGCCGATTGTCCCTTTTCAAAAGGCCAATGCTGCTGGGCAAAAGGCATCGAACCGGAATCAAGCCAGCAATCCAGAACTTGCGGCACGCGTTTCATCGGTTTGCCGCATTTGGGGCAAAGAGGCATTACGCCATCAATGAACGGCCGATGCAGGTCAAGTTCCATGTTATCGTCCAACGGCAGCTGCTTGAATTCAATCGGACGATATTCGGCAGTAGCGATCCTTTTTATCTTTCCGGAATGACGCTGTTCAAGAATATCTTTCAGCCTCATACCTTTAAGCGTCCCTTCAAGCATGGTCAGCGGCATTTCGTGCGATACGATGACGATGTTTTTCCCTTCGTATTTTTTGTCAACGGCGGCTAAAAATTCATAAACACGGCGGCGCAGCGCGATCAGGCTTTCCCCTTTTTTGGGTTTGGCCGAGAAACGGTCGGCCCGGGTATTCAAATATTCCCAATACATTTCGGGATCACGACCGTTAAATTCGCCGACATTCAATTCGCGCAAACGCTTATCGTAAACAATCTTGGCGCCGGTAATTTCGGAAATGATCCGCGCGGTTTCCTTGGTACGCAAAAGGTTCGACGCGATGATCAAGTCGATCTTGGCGGTTTTGGCCAATTTTTTGGCGTTCAACGCCACTTGTTTTTTGCCTTTTTCAGTGAGCGGCAGCGGTGCCGGCTCGGGATAACAGCTGGCAATTTTTTTGACTTGGCGAGCCGATTCCCCATGGCGGAAAATGAAGTAATTATTGGAAGAATAGCGGCGCGACAGCATATCGGGGATCGAGCCGATCAGATCGGTATGGCCGCAAACGCAGGACCACACGGGCAGAGGCGTACCCCAGTAACGGTCGCGCGAAACGGCCCAATCCTTAACTTCGCGCAGCCATTCGCCG
Organism: uncultured Candidatus Saccharibacteria bacterium; assembly: GCA_964623335.1. Lineage (GTDB taxonomy): Bacteria > Patescibacteriota > Minisyncoccia > Minisyncoccales > UBA5738 > UBA5738. The sequence goes on along the minus strand of CAZUST010000025.1, from coordinate 3,886 downwards.
AAACGACCGTCTTTCAGATATTCCGGATGCCAATTGATTGTTTGGTTGTTCTCAAGCAACCGGCCGCGCAATTTGGTCATCTTAATGAACCAACTCAAGCGGGCATAATACAGCAACGGAGTTTTGCACCGCCAACAAAACGGATAATCGTGCTCATAAGGCATCATGGCAAAAAGCAATCCCCTTTCTTTCAGGTCTTCAATGATCGACGGATCAGCATCTTTGACGAATATACCCGCCCATTTGGCCACTTCCAGCGAGAACGCGCCGTCCTCGCCCACGTTCAGAATCACCGGAAATTCCGGCTGGCCGGCGGTTTTGAGTTTTTTATTTTCTTTTTTGATCGCGTCCATATCTTCGGCGCCGAAAGCCGGCGCGATATGAACGATGCCGGTACCATCCTCGGTAGACACGAAATCCGCCGGAATAACCCGATAAATTGTTTTTTCGGATTCAAGATCGGCCGAAAATACTGCCTGATAACGCAAACCGATAAGGGCACTGCCTTTCATTTCGCCGATAATTTCGGCATCGGCGCCTAAAACCGACAGGCGGCTTTTGGCCAAAATGAAAACATCCCGCCCGTCTTTTACCCTGGCTTTAACATAGTCAATATCGGGATTGACCGCGGCGGCCACATTGGCCGGCAAAGTCCAGGGGGTGGTTGTCCAAACCAAAAGAGCGGTCCCGGCGAATTCGGGATTTAATATTTTGAATTTCACGTAGATGGAGGGATCATTGACCTTTTGATACCCCTGCGCGACCTCATGGCTCGACAACGCGGTACCGCAGCGCGGGCAATAAGGAATCACCTTGTAATCCTGGAACAGAAGCTTTTTGTCCCACGCCGTTTTCAAAATAAACCACACCGATTCCATGTATCCGGGATCGTAGGTAATGTAGGCGTTCTTAAAATCCAGCCAATAGCCGATGCGTTCGGTGAGGTTCTGCCACTCGCCGATCTGTTCGAAAACCGAATCTTTGCACTCCTTATTGAATTGTTTAATGCCGTATTTTTCGATTTCCTTTTTATTGCGCAAGCCAAGTTTTTTTTCGATCTGCAACTCCACGGGCAAACCATGAGTATCCCAACCGGCGCGGCGCGGCACGCGATAACCGCGCATGGTTTTGTAGCGGCAAACCGCGTCCTTGAACACGCGGGTTTCGACGTGATGGATGCCGGGACGGGCGTTGGCCGTAGGCGGCCCTTCATAAAACACGAACTCATCCCCGCGTCCGGATGAGATTTTGGCGAAGGCGGAATTCTTTTTTTTGCGCAAGGCAACCGATTTTTCGAAGATTGAATGTTTTTTCCAGAATTCAATCGTCTTTTTCTCTTTTTCGTTAAAGTTAATATCCATATAAATATGATGTGCTTTACCAATCCAAATGTAGCAAATTTTACCAATATTAAAAGAGCGAAAATCAGAAGACGGTTTGAAACGATAACGCGAAGATCAAATTTATCCGGAGGTAACCCCGAAATCACGCTACAGAATGTTTGGCAAGACCTTCGGAAAAAAAATCCGGCAGCAGACCGCATACCGGACAATTTAATTTTTTGTTGTATCCGTGGGGATAGTCAATAAATATGTGACCGCATTTCCCCCTAAAAAGGAAAAAAGGAACAGCTCCCGTCCAACCATTTTTTTCCCTCTCTCCAATCGGGACAATGCCGAAAATGAAGAATATCAGCCTTTCCAGCCATCCCAGTAAGATTTCTTCTGTAACCACGCCCATTTCCAAATTTTCGCCGGACAAAGTATTGGCTTTGATTTTTTTCTTAAACACCTTAAAACACCTCCTTTATTTAATTAATATATATAATCATAAAAAACAAATTTGTAAATGGCCGCCGCCGAACAATCGGTCATTAGAGCGCGAAACAGCTACATTTTGTCGGGCGCGGAAATCCCCAAGAGCGCCAGTGTGTTTTCCAGAACGATTTTGGTTGAACAAGCAAGAGCCAACCGGGCGTTGGCGAGTTTGGCGTCGTCGCAAATAACCTGGCATTCGCCGTAAAATTTATGGAAGCTGGCCGCCAGTTCGGTGGCGTAAAGGCATAACCGCTGGATTTGATAATCGCGAGCGGTGTCCTCAACCACTTCGGGCAGGCGCAGCAACTCTTTCATTAATGCCGTTTCGGCCGGATGCCGCAGAAGTTTGAAATCAGCAGCCGGCACGGTTATCTTTTGGGTTTTTGCTTTGCGCAAAATGCTGGCAATGCGCGCATGGGCGTACTGAACATAGAATACAGGCGAGTCACTGGAACGCTGTTTGGCCAGATTAACGTCAAATTCCATCTGCGATTGCAGCGAATTTTGCAGATAAAAAAACCGCGCGGCGTCCACCCCCACTTCATCGATGAGCCAATTGAGGGAAATGATATTCCCTTCCCTTTTGGAAATCTTGCCGCCTTTGATGGTAACAATCTGGCAAATCAAAACTTCAAACTCGCCTTTATAGCCCAAGATATCCATCACCGCTTTCATTCGCGGCACATGGCCTTGGTGGTCGGCGCCCCAGATATCGATAATCTTTTTATAACCGCGTTTTATTTTATCCAAATGGTAAGCGATATCCGACAGAAAATAAGTCGGGCGGCCGTTGGCGCGCAGCAACACTTCATCTTTCTGGCCATATTTGGACATATCCAGCCAGTAAGCGTCATCTTTGGCAACGACCAGACCCTTTTTTTTCAAGATGTCGTAGGTTTTCATTACCAGTCGTTTTTTATAAAGTTCCTCTTCGGACATCCAGCTGTCGAATTTTATTTTCAAAACTTTTTCGACAAATTTTTTGAGATCCTTGACGACTTGGCCGGCCAGAAAATAACCGGCGTCAGTTTCGGAACGCATCTTGGAAAGCTTATCCCGGAGAGAATCAATCTTTTCTTTCAAATAGGGCGACAAATAGGCTTCTCCCCGGCCAAGGGCAGTGGCGCCCAAAGTTTGGATCTGTTTGGAAACTTTTGCGTCGTTAACGTAATATTCCCGGCCGACTTTATAGCCGGCGGCGGATAAAACATTGCTCAACGCGTCGCCATAAAAGGCGCTGCGGCCGTTGCCCACATGCAACTGGCCGCTGGGATTGGCCGAAACAAATTCCACTTGGGTTTTTTTGCCCCGGCCAACGTTCACCCGGCCGTATTTGGCACAGGACCGCAAAATGGCCGCCGATTCTGAAGCCAAATATTCGGGCGCCAAAACAAAATTGATAAATCCGGGCGCCGCAACATTTACGGCAGCGAATAATTTCGGGAAGTTCTTATCTTTTTTTATTTCTTCAACGATGGCCGCGGCAATTTCCATCGGATTTTTTTTGAGTTGGCGGCTCAAACGCATCGCGACATTGGATGAATAGTCGCCATGAATCCGGTCTTTACAAGGACTTACCGAACCGCTCTCCCCCACACAGCCGGTACCGGCCGCAACAAAAACACCGGTATCAAACAGCTGTTTTACCGCCTTCAATATCATATCGTTGATTTTTTGCCTTACCATTTTCTTATTATTAAATTTTGAATTACGAAACCCTTAAATTCAAACACCGTTGAAGAAGCCTGATCGCGCGCGATTACGCGGGGGATAGACCTTAAAATACAAAGCGTTTCGCAATTCAAAGTATTGAAATACCATGAAAAAATCGGAATTGCGTTCCGGAGTTATTTAAGTTTAGCCCAAACAGGCCGAAAATAAAAGGTATGCGCTTCCCGGTTAAGCCGGGGAATCGATGGATGAAGAATCCTTAGCGAAGCGCAAACACCCTTGGAAGAAGCGCCCTTGATGCCGCGTTAACGGCATCCGTTTGATTATAAAAAATAAAAATTATATATTAGACCTACTGCGTAAATATTTCCTACTGCAATTTCCATATTTCGGCTGCG
>CAZUST010000024.1:0-17768 GCA_964623335.1 uncultured Candidatus Saccharibacteria bacterium | reverse complement strand
CTATTGTGCGGCTTTGGCCGCGCGGTAGTTTATTTACCCGCCGGAATACCTTCGGAGCTCGGCTCCGGGGTAGTTTATAATAATTTTTTTTCAAACAAACCTAATTATATGGTATTGACGCTACAATGCAAGGGTACGGAAGCGGAAAAACCATTTCATTTTCGTTTTTGCCGCGGATTTTCGGTTTTTTTGTTTTTCAATTTGGCGGCGGTTGTTTTCTTGGCTGCCTTTAATCGATGGGTTAGTTAAAAAAAACAACCCGCAGTCGAAATTGGCGCGGATTGTTGAATAGCGCAGCTTCTCGCGGAGCAATATGGATTTGCAAAAGAAGAAAGATTGTTAGAATTAAAGTAGGAAGCGAGGGGCAAGAGCTAAGAAGTATAATTGGGCTCTTGCTTGCCTCGCGCGTCATCCGAAAAAGTAAATGGAGTATATAGGGGTATGAAGCGATTATTGATAAGTGTTCGGATGACCTATCTTGAGTTAAGCATATAATTAAGAAAATGTCAAGAGATTCAGCTTGCAACCGCTCGCTGGGTATTTGTATTTGAGGTTGCTCCTCGATGTCCTCGTCGAGGTGCAACCTCATTAAACTTGCATTTAAGCTTGTTTTGTGATTTTCAGCGCGTGGTTACTTGAGGTAGTAACCGCGCGCCGGAGCCGGATTTCGAAGTCAATCTTTGACGTATTTGCGGAAGTTTGATTTTCAAAATCCGTAATTTCTCCGATATCTTGCCTTAGGGGTTACGGATTTCGAGGATTCCCAAAAAGGAATCATCATTCCATCGGTTTCCAAGGGCTTGTTTCGGGGCTTGCCGCCGGATAAAAAAATCAATCAAGATGATTTGTATTTGAAAACAACAACGCGCGTAAGCGCACAAAAACAAATCCTTTTCGGATTTGTTTTTGTTTAGAATTTCTTGAAGTCGCCTTGAACTCTCGAACCGGTCTATTAGAGACGTACCGGTCAGCGTCTTAAAGTTAAGAGAAGAATTCTCATCCCTCAACTAAAGCCGACACTCAAAAATGTAAATTAATTGATCCACGAGCAGGTTCCCCTACCCGTGCCTTGTTACGACTTCGCCCCTCTTATTGAATCCAGCTTAGCTCCCCTCGCGGGGCACTTCGGCTGTCCCCAGCTCGCTTGGCGTGACGGGCGGTGAGTACAAGGCTCAGGAACATATTCAACGTGACGTGATGATTCACGTTTACTAGCGATTCCGGCTTCATGAGGTCGAGTTGCAGACCTCAATCCGAACTGGGACTGTTTTTGATGGGATTTGCTCCGCCTTACGGCTTAGCTTCCCTTTGTAACAGTCATTGTATCACGTGTGCGGCCCTAGCTGTCAAAGGCCGTGCTGATTTGGCGTCATCCTCACCTTCCTCCGAGTTGTCCCCGGCAGTTCCTTATGACAATTAAAACATAAGGTAAGGGTTGCGCAGGTTACGGCATCTAAGCATGCATCTTACGACACCTGCTGACGACAACCATGCAGCACCTGAACTAGTGTCCTTGTGGGAAACCGGACTTTCATCCGGCGATCACTAGAATGTCTAAGCTAGGTAAGGTTCCTCGTTTGTTGTCGAATTAAGCCACATGATCCACCGCTTGTGTGAGCCCCCGTCTATTCCTTTGAGTTTTAGCCTTGCGGCCGTACTTCCCAGGCGGGACACTTAACGCGTTAGCTTCGCCACTTGAAGGGTCGACACTTCAAGCAACCAGTGTCCAATGTTTAGGGCGTGGACTACAAGGGTATCTAATCCTTTTTGCTCCCCACGCTTTCGTTCCTCAGCGTCAAGATTGCCCCAGCTATCTGCCTTCGCTTTTGGTGTTCCGCACGATATCAACGGATTTCACCCCTACACCGTGCGTTCCGATAGCCCCTAGCATCTTCTAGTTCGGTAGTATCCGATTCAGTCTCCGGGTTGAGCCCGAAGAATTTAAAATCAGACTTTCCGTACCGCCTACGAACACTTTACGCCCAATAAATCCGGATAACGCTTGCGGGTTCTGTATTACCGCTGCTGCTGGCACAGAATTAGCCCCCGCTTATTCATAGAGTACCGTCAATAACTTCTTTCCCTATAAAAGAGGTTTACGGCGCGAACGTCTTCATCCCTCACGCAACGTCGCTGGATCAGGGTTTCCCCCATTGTCCAATATTTTCGGCTGCTGCCACCCGTAGGTGTCTGGGCCGTGTCGCAGTCCCAGTGTTGGGGAACAAGCTCTCACTTCCCCTAACCGTCATCGCCTTGGTGGGCTGTTACTCCGCCAACTAGCTGATAGTGCGCAGACTCATCTTCAACCGGCTTGCGCCTTTACCCTTGCGGGACCATCAGGTATTAAGCCGTCTTTCGACGGACTATCCCCGAGCTGAAGGTAGATAATCTGCGTATTACTAACCCGTTCGCCGCTAACCAAGCGTCTTGCACAGGAAAATCCTATCTCGCAATACCATTCTTCTCTCAACATTCAAGGCTTTTTTAATAAATAAATACTGCATCCTTTGTTAAGAGTTGAAAACTTACTGCTGCTGGTAAAATCGAATTTCGATTTTACCGCCGTTACGACAATGTAACCGGCGAAGAATTCCCTTGTGCAAGACACTTGATCCGCTCGACTTGCATGCCTTATCCACGTTGCCAGCGTTCATCCTGGACCAGGATCAAATCCTCAAATAAAATAGATCAACAGACTTGCGTCTGTCTCTCTACGCCGTTCTCTCGAACGGCTAAGAGTTCAAGACAACTTCAAAAAATTCTTTGTTGCTGCATATATTTCAGTGGGTCTGAAATATTTTCAATTTTCCAGATTTCGCTTTCACTATTGACTTTTTGAAGTTCTTGCCGTTCTCTCCATCTGGAAAAGACAAACAAAAAATCATATCAATCATTTTTTATATGATTTTTTGCGTGCTTTCAGTAAAACTCAATTTCTATTTGACCGGGCAACAATTGCAGGTGCAAACGCGCTTCTTTGCCGCCGGCTTCTTTTTTGAGTCCTTTTTAGCTTTCGCTTTTTCTTCTGCCATATTTCGTTGTTACACAGGCATATTAGCCCTTTCCTTTTTTAATGTCAAGGCCGTCGCGCCGCCAAATTGTGGAAAACCGGAATTTGCATTTTGAGGCCTGACCTCGACAATTGCATTTGATATTCAGTTTCCGCGAATTTTTCGCCAAAAGACGGATCCGCCTCCGGCGGACAATTTTTCCTCTTTCGCTAAAGCTTCGGCGGACAAGCAAGCTCCAAATCCCAAATAAACTACCCCGAGGCGGAGCCTCGAGGTAGTTCTCCGTAACGTTTTGGGCGCGCGGTAGTTTATTGGTCTAATTGAAATCGCGTCCCGCTTTTGTTACGATGATTCATAATCAATACGCCACGCAATATTCATATTTCATCTATGGAACGCCAACAGCAACCCAACGAAATTCCCGGAAAAATCCCGCCTCAAAGCTTGGAAATCGAGCAGTCGCTTTTGGGTTCATTGATGCTGGACCGCAACGCCATCAATAAGGTGGCCGATATGCTCGCCCCCGAAGATTTTTACCGCCATGCCCACCGCGAAATCTACGCGGTATGCCGCGAGCTCTTCGAAAAGGGCGAATCAATCGACTTTTTATCACTCTCGAACCGGTTGAAAGAAAAAGGATCTCTGGAAAACGTCGGCGGCAATAGCTATCTGACCGAATTGGTCAACATCGTTCCCAGTGCCGCGCATGTCGCTTCCTACGCGCGCATCATCCGGCACAAGCGCGTTTTGCGCGATCTGATTTCGGCTTCGCAGGAAATCGAGCTCATGGGTTATGACGAAGCCGAAAATATTGAAGAAGTTCTTGATGAGGCCGAAAAAAAGATTTTCAATATTGCCCAGATCGGCATAATGCAAAATTTCACCGCGATTCGCGATACGCTGCCGGCGGCTTTCGAGCGTATCGAGCGCCTTTCGCAGGGCAACAGTACGCGCGGCCTGTCCACCGGCTACGTCGATCTCGACAAAATACTTTCCGGTCTGCAAAACACCGATTTGTTTATTTTAGCCGCTCGCCCGTCTTTGGGTAAATCAACCCTGGCGCTGAATATTGCGGCCAACGTTGCCCTCAAAGAAAATGTCCCCGTCGCGGTCTTTTCACTGGAAATGTCAAAAGACCAGATGGTTGACCGCCTGATCTCGGCCTATTCAGGCGTGGACCTTTGGAAAATCCGTACCGGTAAGCTCGATGTGGCCAACTTTGAAAATATTCAGCGCGCGCTGGGCATATTGGCCGAAATGCCGCTTTTTATCGATGATGTGGGCAGTCCCTCGGTTCTGCAAATGAAAGCTCTTTGCCGCCGCTTGCAGGCCGACAAGGGCCTTGGCTTGCTGATTATCGATTACTTGCAATTAATGGAACCGCTGAACCGGCAAGCCAGTCCCGTGCAACAGGTTTCCGAAAACTCCCGCGCCTTGAAGGGGCTTGCCCGCGAACTTAATATTCCGGTGCTTGTTGTGTCCCAGCTTTCCCGCGCCGTGGAACAGCGCATTCCGCCGATCCCCAAGCTTTCCGATTTGCGCGAATCCGGCGCCATCGAGCAGGATGCCGACGTAGTCGCTTTTATATATCGCGAAGACCGCTATCGCGAAGAATCGACGCAAAAAGGCGTGGCCGAAATAATTATCGCCAAGCACCGCAACGGCCCGGTGGGAAAAGTTTTGCTGCATTTTGACGATCGTACCGTGTGTTTCAAGAACCATACCGAAGGTTACGAATACCAAGATCAGTAAATTTCACGTTTTATGAATCGCGGTTCATAAATCAAAACTTTCACGGTAAAATGTATCCCTCATCAATTCAAAATCTGATTGATAAATTCAGTAAATTTCCCACTGTCGGTCCGCGCACCGCGGCACGGTTCGTTTTTTATTTGCTCCGTCAGGACAACAAAACAGTCAAGGAATTATTGACCGCCATTGCCGACCTAAAGAATAAAATCAAAGTCTGCCCGGATTGTTTCGACGCCTACGAATCCGAAAAACCGCTTTGTCCCGTATGTTCGGATTCAAAACGCGACAAAACCCAGCTGTGCGTGGTCGCATCGGAAACTGATCTGGCCTCGATCGAAAAAACCAAATCCTACAAGGGTCTGTATTTCATTTTGGGCGGCACTGTGTCGAGCATCAAGAAAGACGGCGATAAACACTTGCGCACGCCGGCATTGATCGACCGGATACAAAAAGACTCCGGTATTACGGAAGTCATCCTGGCGATCAATCCCACCAGCGAAGGCTTGGCCACGATCGGTTATCTGAATGAAAAAATAAAGCCCCTGAATAAAAAAATAACCCGGCTGGGGCTTGGTCTGCCCCTGGGCGGCGAACTTGAGTATGCCGACGACGAAACCCTGGCCTCGGCCATTTCCGGCCGCAAGTAAGATCGGCCCCTCGAGGCAGGGCCTCGAGGTATTCCTCCGCGGCGCCAACACTTCGCGATCGGAAAAATTTGATTCCCCGCCATTCATCTCCGGAGCAGATCCCGGAGTCTTCCGGCGGGTAAATAATTGAAAAGAGGCCGGTTATCGCCTCTTGGGTGGGAAAGATTGGCAATCTCTCGTTATAAATTTGTGAAAAAGGCTTGTTCCCGGGGCTTGCCTTCGGATTAAAAAACAATCCTTCGAGAGTCAACTCTCGAAGGATATTTTGCTTTCCATTTTTCGCGCGAATTGTGCGATTCGCGCAATAGCATCCGGATGGCGCCATATCGAATGATTTTTTCGATAAAATCTGGCAACCTCGCCTCTGCCAGTCAAGGGAAAAGCTCCAAAGAGCAAAAGATTTAGTCTTATTGCGAACCCGCTCCTTATTTCTAAAATCGGTGGCAAGCCTTCATCGGCAAGCAAGTTTTTGATTTTCTTAATCGAAACGCAATTTTTGCGCAAACCGGTTATGACCGCCTCGTTCAGGCTAAGCCCACCCAATTCAAGGGCTAAGTCTGGAATTCCGCCAATCGGAGCATCCTCGAGGATTAGGAAGTCAACATCGACGCGTGATGCCGCGATCAGCGCCACTATGGCGCCCAACGAGTGCCCGCTCAACCCTATCAGGGTCTTTGGATTTTTATCTAATTCACTCTTAATTTGCGAGACTGCCCGTCGCACAGCTTGATCAACTGTAATCGTGGTCAAACCTTGCGGCCACGCATCGAGTTCGCGGAAATCGATCCCATGCTCTTTAAAGAGCGTGGTTAATTCGGTAATTCTTCTCGTTGTTAATGCCGCTTTCTCGGGGTCTACGGTATAACCCCGAACATGAAAAATAATTACATCCAATCAAATCACCTCCTTTCAGTATTGAATTTTGATTGGAACTGGGATACATCGTATCATAAAATTAGGCTTTTGTCAAATTTAAGCCTGGTATTCACTCATAGTTCAGTGAGTGACTGCTCATCGCGACGAAAAACCACCCTTTCGAGTGGTTTTGTTGATTGTATTTCGCGGGAAGTGAATGATTATTCGCCCTTTTATTATCCGGATTAAAGATTTATCCCGGTGATTTCCACTTCGGTCAGCGGTTGGCGGTGTCCTTTCTTCAAGTGGTACCGTTTCTTGGCTTTGTATTTGTAGGCGATTACTTTCGGGCCTTTGGTTTGCGCCACAATTTTGGCGGACACGGTCGCGCCGGCCACCACGGGTTGCCCCACCGAAACTTTCTTGTCGTCCCCTTCCACCAGCAAAACTTCTTCAAATTTAATCGCGGCGCCCGCTTCGCCCGCCAATTTTTCCACCTTCAATTTTTGTCCCGGGGTAACGATATATTGTTTTCCGCCGGTTTTTATTACCGCCAACATAAAATATTTATTAATAGATTAACCGCCCCGCTAAGTGGGCAACAACCGAATTCTATAATAAATACCTTAAAAAGTCAATTTTTCCGTATTTGGCCGGTCTATCTGCTTTATTTCGATTTTGTTCCGGTCGGCATCAGTGATCTTGATTACATCTTTGTCGATTTTGCCGAATTCTTTGTAAGCGGTATTATAAGTGTTCACTGAGGTTGCCAAATGGCTCCCAAGTTTTTCCAGATACTCGTTATAGGCGCACAAATGCTTGCCCAGTATTTCCACCCGCTGGCGAATCTCTTTGGCCGATTCTTCAATTTGCAGGGCGCGCAGGCCTTGCAAAATGGTTTGCAAATAGGCCAAGAAATTGGTCGGCGACACGATAATCACGCGCTTCTCTTTGAACGCGTACTCGATCAGGTCGCGCGTGTTTACTTTTACCGAACCCACTTCGTTTATCAACAAGTCATAGTAAATTCCTTCCGAAGGAATGAACATCAACGCGAATTCCATGGTTTTTTCGTCCGGCCGGATGTATTTTGATGTTTCATCAATTCGATTTTTCAAATCGATCTTAAAATTTTTTTCCAAATCCGCTTTTCTGGCCGGGTCGGGTTCGGCCACGATTTTATTGTAGTTTTCCAGCGAAAATTTCGAATCGATCGGAATAATCTTGTCCCTTACGAAAACCACCGCGTCCACGATCTCGCCATTCTTGAATTTGTATTGCATCTGAAACGATTGCGGCGGCAAAACGTTTTTCAAAATCGTTTCCAAATAATACTCGCCCAAAATCCCCCGCTGTTTGGGATTTTTGAGAATGTTTTCCAACGACTGCAATTGCCCGGCAAATCCCATTACCTGCTTGTTGGTATTATCCAATTCCGTGAGTTTTTGCGTCACATCGGCAATCACTTTGAAACTCTGGCCGAATTGCTGTTGCATCGCGCGGTTTGATTCCGAAAGTTTTGAATCCAGCGTTTGATTCACCTGGTTTAATTGTTGTTGCAGTATCGCCATCCCCGCGTCATTCTTGGGCAATTCCTCCCCTTTTCGCTTGCGCAACAAAAACCATGTCTGCGCTCCCAACACCGCGATGATTACGATAAACAATATCAAAGTTATTGTATCCATCGAATTTATATTTTTTATTTCCCCGTCATTCATCCCCGGGGCTCTGCCCCAAAAATGAATGACGGGGAATCAAACTATCGCGCCGCTTTGCGGTAGTTTATTTCAAAAATTTTGCCGTCCAAGTATCGGCCTTGGCCAAATCCCCGGGAATGCCCTCAAAAATTATTTTTCCGCCTTTGTCCCCGCCTTCCGGGCCGATTTCGATCACCCAATCGCTTTCTTTTATAATATCCAGATTATGCTCGATGATAATGACCGAATTGCCTTTTTCGACCAACCGGCGCAGGATGGTAAGTAATTTCTTGGCATCGTCGAAATGCAATCCCACCGTCGGCTCATCCAAAATATAAACTGTCCGTCCCGTGTCGCGTTTCGCCAGCTCGCTCGCCAGTTTGATGCGCTGGGCTTCGCCGCCCGACAAGCTTGGCGCTGACTGGCCCAATTTCAAATAGCCCAACCCGATATCCGATAGCAATTCGATTTTGTCGCGGATCACCGGGATATCGGAAAAAAATGCTTTCGCTTCGTCCACGCTCATGTTCAAAACATCGGCAATGTTTTTGTCGTGGAATTTGGCGCTTAAAACTTCCGCGGTGAAGCGCTGCCCGTGGCAAACTTCGCACTCAACATAAACGTCCGGCAAAAAATACATCTCCACTTTCTGAAAGCCTTCCCCCTGGCAAGCCGCGCAACGACCCTTCTGGGTGTTGAACGAAAAATGACCCGGCGTAAACCCGCGCATTTGACTGTCGCGCGTACCGGTAAAAAGCTCGCGAATATGGTTAAAAACACCGGTATATGTCGCCGGATTCGATCGGGGGGTTTTGCCGATCGGACTTTGATCCACCAAAACCGCTTTATTCAAGCGTTCGATTCCCGTCAATTGTACATATTTGCCGGGTACGGTACGCGCGTTCATGATATCGCGCATCAAAATGCTCGATAACGTATCGATCACCAAAGTGCTTTTACCCGAACCCGACACGCCGCAGACGCAAACCAATTTACCCAGCGGAATTTTTAAATCCACATTTTTCAAATTGAACTGTGTCGCGCCTTCAAGATTCATCCAAAGCGTGCGTTCGGAAACTTCCCTCTTTTTGAATCCGGTTGAAATCGTCATCCGGCCCGATAAATATTTCCCGGTCAGCGTATTGGCCCGCAAAAGCTGTTTAGGGGTGCCTTCATACACAACCTTGCCGCCGTTCACGCCCGCGCCCGGACCAATCTCGATTACCCAGTCGGCCGCCTGGATTACCTGTTCGTCGTGTTCCACCACGATCACCGTATTTTTAAGTTCTTTGAGCTTCTTTAACGCGCCGATCAAGCGATCGACATCCCGCTGATGCAATCCCACCGTCGGCTCATCCAATACGTAAACCACCCCCGACAACGCCGAACCCAGCTGGCATGCCAGCCGGATACGCTGGTTTTCGCCCACCGATAACGTGGTTGCTTCGCGCGCCAAATCGATATAATCCACCCCGACCTCAACCAGGAAGCTTAAACGTTTGCGAATCTCGCGCAACAAATTCGGCGCGATCTCTTTTTCTTTTTCGGTCAGGGAGTTTTCCAGATTTTTAAAAAAAGATATTTCATCGTGAACCGGCATCGCGCATACTTCGTGAATATTTTTTCCGCCTATTTTGACCGACAGCGCTTCCGGCGACAAACGTGCGCCTTTGCAGGCCGGACAAGTGATTTCGGACATGTATTTGGAAATCTCCGATCTCAAATATTCCGAACTCGTTTCCAAATGCGCCCGTTCCATCCGCGTAATTATCCCTTCGTAATCCGCGTATGATTTATTTCCATACAAAACCAGTTCTTGAATATGTTCCGGCAGATTCTGAAACGGCTCATCCAGCGAAAAATGCTCCTTTTCCGAAAGGTTTTGGAGCGACCATTTTTGATAAGGTACGCCCAAAGTCCGCAACGACCACCGTCCCAGCGAAAACCACGGCAAAATCGCTCCTTGATTAAGCGATAAGCGCGGGTTCAATATCAATTCCCGGTTTACTTTGGCCAATTTTCCCAGTCCCTGGCAGGTTTTACACGCCCCGAACGGGCTGTTGAAGGAAAATATCTTGGGTTCGATATCCGGCAACGACACCTGGCACTCCAAACACGAAAAATAGCTGGAAAACAACTCTTCCCTTACCGCGCCGGATCCCTTGGCGGCGGCGGACTTGCCTGGGTAATAATTAATCAACAATCTCCCCTTGCCCATTTCCAGCGCCTTCTTAACCGAACTTAAAATTCTTTCCTTTTCATCTTTCAAAAAGTTTTCCAGTTTTTTCTTTTTGGCCGCCATCGCTTCGGCTTCGGTCTTCGACATCTGTTTTTTATCCGCACCCGGTTTTTGCGCGTAATTTTTCAAATCGAATTTATCGATCGGTACGCCGATGGTATGCGATTTTTGTTTGTCCAAAATTTTATCTTTCGCCTCCTCGCTGCCGTAGGTAATTCCGTCAATAATGATCTGCGGCCAGCCGCCGCGGTAAATCTCCTCAAGAATTCCCTGGTGCTGGCCTTTTTTTGCCCGCACGATCGGCGCCACGATGGTTACTTCGGTCTCCAATGCTCGTTTATAAATACGCTCGGCCATATTATCCGGGGTCTGTGCCGATACCGGTTTGCCGCATTTCGGGCAGTAAGCATGGCCGACATGCGCGAAAAGCAGCCTTAAATAGTCGTAAATTTCAGTCAATGTTCCCACGGTAGAGCGCGGATTCGAAGAAATGGTTTTTTGGTTGACCGCGATCGTGGGCGATAATCCCGAAATTTTTTCCACATCCGGCTTTTTCAGTCCGCCTAGGAACTGCCGCGCGTACGATGACAAGCTTTCCAGATAGCGCCGCTGGCCCTCTTGGAATATCGTATCGAACGCCAAAGACGATTTGCCCGAACCCGATATGCCGCAAATCACCACTAGCTTATCCTTGGGTATCTTCAAATTTATGTTTTTGAGGTTGTGAACCTTAACTCCGCTAAGCTCAATATAATCAGAATCCATTTAAAAATTAATGATTAATGTCGATTCGAGTATTCATTATATCCCGAAAGTCAATATTTGAAAAGTATTCTCTCGGCGGCAGGTTGTCAACAATGTTGACAAAATCCGGACATAGTCCATATATAAAAGCAGTGGTAAAAATATGACACCGGAAATTAACGAGAAGATAAATAATTTACCCGATACCGCGGGTGTTTATATTTTTAAAGACTCCGGCGAGTCGATAATTTACGTGGGCAAAGCCAAGAATCTGAAAAAACGGGTTAAAAACCACTTCCAAAAACCCGATCAGCACGTGTTCGACTTCATTCCCCTGATCGCCGGCATCGATTTTATCGAAACCAGCGGCGAAAAAGAAGCTTTGCTGTTGGAGCAACAATTTATCAAGAAATTCCAGCCGCGTTGGAACGTGGAATGGAAAGACGACAAAAATTATTTTTATATTGCCGTTTCGAACGGTGCTTATCCCCGAATTTATTTGACCCATCAGCCCAAAAGCGAAAATCCTGCCGGTTCCGCAAGGTTTCGCCTTGCGAACTTGCAAAGTGAAACTTTGCGGGGCGCGCAGGATTTGTCCAATGCCGTATTCGGCCCGTTTGTCAACGGCCGCGAATTAAAATCGTTTCTAAAAGAGATCCGCAAGGCGCTGCCCTATCGCACCTGCCGCAATCTTCCGAAGGAACCTTGTTTCTATCAAAGCTTGGGGCTGTGCGCCGCTCCCTGTGTTAAAAAAAATCGGTCTTATTTAAAAATTGCCGCGATTCTGGAATTATTATTCAAAATTTATCGGGGCGACGATCTGCGCTTGGAATGCTACGATATTTCCAATTTGTCGGGAACGCTGGCAGTCGGTTCCTTGGTTGTGTTTCAAAATGGCCGGCCCCACAAAAATTCCTACCGCAAATTCAAAATCAAAACGGTTGCCGGTCAAAACGACGTCGCCTCGCTTAAAGAAATTTTATTGCGTCGCCTCGCGCACCCCGAATGGCCAATGCCGGATTTGATAATTTTGGACGGCGGTAAGGGGCAGCTGAAAGCCGCGCGCGGCGTGGATATTCCGGTAATCGCTCTGGCAAAGATCGGCAAAAACGACGGCAAGCTGTTTACCAAGTTCTCAAAAAACTATGCGCAATTGTCAAAGTTGCCGCCGAATTTGTCAAATTTGTTTTTGCAAATCCGCGACGAAGCCCATCGCTTCGCCATCGGGTATAATAAGTTGAGAAGATTTAAAAAAATAAACTACCCCGAGGCAGAGCCTCAAGGTATTCCGACGCTTCGCTAAACGCTCCGCGATCGGAAAAGTTTGATTCCCCGCCATTCATCCCCGGGGCAAATCCCCGAGGTATTCTGGCGGGTAAATAAATACTTAATGAAAAATTTAAGTATTTAAAGAAAATTATGGAAGTTTTTTCGCCAATAGAACCAGGACGATTTTTTCTATGGCCCCCTTGGAAATGGCAACTTCCAAAACTTTCCATTCTCCTCTTATTTCCTGTCCGCCAGGCCCTTCCAGCCTGACAATTGGTGGAATGTACATGGATGCATGTATAAAAAACATAGATCAATGTCAAGGGCTTGAAAAATACTTTTAAAAGGGTCGGACCCTTGCGGTTACACAAGGGTCTGACACTGAATGCGATGCAGAAACTGAAAATTGTTTCAAAATTTGAACCGCGGGGAGATCAGGCGGCGGCGATTGAAAAATTAAGCGACGGGGTGGCGCGGGGTTTTGATTTTCAGACGCTGTTGGGCGTGACCGGGTCGGGCAAAACCTACACGATGGCCAAGGTGATTGAAAAAACCGGTCGGCCGGCTTTGGTAATTTCGCCCAACAAAACTCTGGCGGCGCAACTGTATGAAGAATTCAAGGGATTTTTCCCCAACAACGCGGTGGGCTATTTTGTGTCGTATTATGATTATTATCAGCCCGAAGCCTATATCCCCGCCACCGACACCTACATTGAAAAAGATTCCAAGATCAATGAGGAAATTGATCGTCTGCGCCACGAAGCGGTGCAATGGGTGCTCTCGCGGCGCGACGCAATTATTGTGGCGTCGGTTTCCTGCATTTACAATTTGGGGTCGCCGCAAACCTATTTGCGCGAACGCCTGATCATTAAAGTCGGTGATCCGATAACCTGCGAACAATTGTTCGGGCGCCTGCTCGATCTGCAATACGAACGGAACGATTATGAATTTTCCCGCGGCCGTTTCCGCAAGCGTCTGAATTTTGTTGATGTCTGGCTGGCCGGCGCCGAAGTTATTACCCGCATCGAAATTTCCGCCGGACGCGTTAAAAGCATTGCCAATGCGATTGCTCCTTTCGGGACGTTCGAATCCGCACCAGAAGCCGATTTGTGGCCGGCAAAATTTTGGATGGCCGGCGGCGACCGGGTCGAAACGGCATTGGCAAATATCAAGAAAGAAATGGAAGATCGATCGGCGTGGTTTAAAAAACACGATAAGCTCGTGGAAGCCGAACGCATTCGCCGCCGCACCGAATATGATATTTCCTTGATCCGCGAAACCGGCTGGTGTCACGGCATCGAAAACTATTCCCGCCATCTGGATTTTCGCGAACCCGATTCGGCGCCGTATACCCTCCTGGATTACTTTCCCAAAGATTACCTGATAATGATCGACGAATCGCATATCACCGTGCCCCAGATCCGCGGCATGCAAGCCGGTGATGCGGCGCGCAAAAAACCGCTGATCGAATTCGGTTTCCGCCTGCCGTCGGCCATCGACAATCGCCCGCTTAAGTACGAAGAATTTCTGCAAAAAACAAACCAAGTGGTTTTTGTCTCGGCTACTCCGGGAAATTACGAAAAAAATGTTTCTTCGCAAATCGCCGAACAGATCGTACGGCCGACATTTTTGCTCGACCCCGCGATCGAAATCCGCCCCACCGAAAAACAAATTCCCGATATTATCAAAGAAATCGAACTTCGCAAAAATATCGGCCAGCGCGTTCTTGCCCTAACCATTACCAAGCGTTTGGCCGAAGCCCTGGCCGATCATTTTAAAAGTAAAAAAATAAAAGCCGAGTATCTCCACTCGGAAATTAAAACCTTGGCCCGGCCCAAAATTTTGGCCGACC
This sequence comes from uncultured Candidatus Saccharibacteria bacterium, assembly GCA_964623335.1. GTDB lineage: Bacteria > Patescibacteriota > Minisyncoccia > Minisyncoccales > UBA5738 > UBA5738. The sequence goes on along the minus strand of CAZUST010000024.1, from coordinate 3,702 downwards.
TGCGTAAAGGCGAATTCGATGTTCTGGTGGGCATTAATTTACTTCGGGAGGGCTTGGACTTGCCGGAAGTATCGTTAATCGCCATATTTGACGCCGATAAGGAAGGTTTTTTGCGCGACGACACTTCGCTGGTCCAGATAATGGGACGCGCTTCGCGCCACCTTAACGGCAAAGTTATCATGTACGCCGACACCGTTACCGGATCAATGCGCCGCGCTATCGAAGAAACCAGCCGCCGCCGCGCCATTCAGGAAGCTTACAACAAAAATCACCACATTACCCCGCGAACCATCAACAAGGCGATCAGCGAAACCCTCTCCCGGCACGACAAAAAAGAGGAAAGAATGCCCAAAGACGAATTTTTGAAAGAATACTTGAAAGAGCTTAACGGCCGCTTGGACTTGGCCCGCCGCAACCTCCAATTCGACAAAGCCGCCGAAATAAAAAAACAGATCGATCTCGTCAAGAAAAAAACTTTGGACAAGTAATTCATTTACCGCCGAAAAATCCGGAATTACCGGATTTTTTAATATCGGCGAACCAGCCTCAATCATTTCGCGAATACTTCCACCATCAGAAAAGCAATATAAACCGCTGAAAGCAAAACCCCTTCTTTCTTGGTAATCTTTTGGCCGGTTTTAACGCAGATAAAGAAAACTGCCGAAGCCGCCAAAAGGAAATACCGCGCCACCATGAACATTGACGCGCCGTTGATCGAAAATGGCGAGATAAGCGACACCAAGCCCAACACCAGCGTTCCCGGCAGTATAACCGCTCCCATAATGTCCCCCAGAATCATCTTGGTCTTGCCGGCTTTCGCCGCCGCAATCGAAAAAAATGTTTCCGGCAATGAATTTCCAAATCCGACAAGCAAAATACCGACCAATGACAGGGACACGTCAAATTCATTCGAAAATCCGCGCGCCAAAACAACAATCGCCTGGCCAACCGACAATAAAACCGCCGAGCCGGCGATAATTTTAAAAATATCCTTCGCGACCGAAAGCGAATCGCGCTTTACCGGATGGTCTGAATATATAAATCGGAAACGTTCTTTTTTGGATAGCACCCAGTAAACATAGCCGCCAAAAAATATCAGCAGCACCGCGCCATCGATACGCGACAGTCCGCCGTCAAGCAATAAAACGAGCGGCAGGATCGCGGCTCCCATCGTATACAGCAGACTGGTTTGGACCGTCTCTCCGCTCGTATCGATCCCTTTTTTTGAAAAAAATACCGCCAAAGCGATCGCCAGCGTCATATCGAACACGTTGCCGCCCATCACATCGCCCAGCGAAAGCTCGGGTACGTGATTGGCAACCGACGCGATCGCCAAAAAAAGGTTCGGCAAGGTTGCCGCCAATGCCATAATGAAAAAAGCGGTAACGAACTCCTTCCACTGCAATATTTTCGCAAGGTTCGATAGCGCTTCGACAACCCAATTGCCCGCGTAATACAAAGCAACACAGCACAATATGAAAAACACGATATATGGAATGACCACGAATTTATACCGCCGGATTAGCCGGCGTTATGATTAATTAAAAAATAAAAGATTTCGTAAAAAATACCCGCCGCGAAAACCGCCAGCAAAGGATAAGTAAAAATTTTTCTTTGCGGATGGATTTTTTGGAACATCAGCACTATCAACAGGCCGTCGATTCCCAGGAATACGCCGCCGACAAGGGACGAGATAGAGATAAAATTATTGAATCCCAGCGCGTACAAACCCGCGGGCACGAAAGTCGCGAACAGCCACGCCAGCCGTTTGTTTATTTTGAAATCATACGCAAGTACTTTCTTTAACGTAAGGCTCATTATTATGAACGAACAAAAACTAATTATAAATCCAAGGAAAAAAAGCCACGTTGAAACGCTTCCGCCAAAAACATCGTCCAATCCCACGAGCGCCGATTTTGTCGTGGCCGCACCCATAGAACCCACAATAAATACCACGAACGCGATATAAACCGCCAAAGCAATCCCTTCCGCCGCCGCGATCACCCGCTTTAAAAGGTCTTTCCGCCCCGCCCTCCCCAGCATTTCTTCAACTTCGGGGATTGACGACGACGCCCACAAAGAAAACAATATCGGTCCATACGGCAAAAAGACATCGCTTATACTGCCGGTGCGAACCGCAAGATTGCTCCATTGAAGCAGCGGCAATCCCTTAACCGCCAACAGCGCCATAATACCGGAAAAAAGCAGAAGTCCGTAAGCGCCGATGCGCGACACCAAATTGATGCCAAAAAATGTCAGCGCCGAACCCGCGAACAAATACAAATAACAATAAAGCCACTCGGGTCCGCCCAACACCGGCCCTGCGAAATTATAAAAAAATTGCCCGCCAACAACCATAAACCCCACCAGGGAACCCGTAAAACCGATCACCGTCGCCAGACGTTCAAAAATTTCCCACCCGCGGCCAAGATATATTCGCACAAACCCCGGCATTCGTTTATAGTCGGGCGTTTTTAAGGCCAGTTCCGCAAACATTAAATGCACGCTCGTCACCAGCGCCCCCAGTACCGCGAAATAAAGCATCATTAGCGGCAATCCCACCCTTGACGCCACGTATGGCAACGCAAAAATACCGATCCCGATGATCGTATTGCACATTGTCGACAAAGGATAAAGATGCGCGCGGGTTTTTTTTCGGATAGCCATATCCATATTGTAGAAGACCTCCTTGGCAACGGCGGATTACCGAACCTGGACTTTTTCGGTCGCGATGCTCCATCCGTTGATTGTATGATCCAGCTTCACAAGAAAAGTTTCAACCTGCAGTTCGGAAAATTTTTTCCTTACGATGGTCTGAGCTTTAGCCAGCTCCGCCAAACACGCCGATCTTTCATCGTGTCCGTTTTTGAAAGACTTCGATCCGCCATACGCGCCGCAATCCATGTGCATTGTCAGCGCCACCGCCTGGCAATTATGCAGATTCTTTGAGATTTCTATCTGGTTAAGCATAAATCCTTGAGTCTTGGGATCGATCAGCTCTTTGATTGAACCGGCGGTCACGCACATATCGCAACCGTCACCCTCGCCGGTAAAATAATTTTCGATCTGGGGATGCAGCCGCCAATCAAGACATGTAAAAACAATTTTTATCTTTTTGTTTGGATCTGCCGACATAAACCGCGACAAGTAATAAGTCTTGAACAATGAAATAAATTCGGGTACGTAATGAATCATTTTCACCGCTCATCAACTCAATACTGATTTACTATTGATGGTGGACGATACAGGATTTGAACCTGTGGCCTTTCCGATGTGAACGGAACGCTCTGCCACTGAGCTAATCGTCCGAGCGACACATTAATTAATCTACCATTTTAAAGACAAAAATCAATCATTTATCTCGCATCTTGCCCGCACAAGACGGTAAAACCGAACAAAAACCCCGCCTTCGCGGGGAATTTGTTCGGTTGGCATTACGTTAGGCGGCCAGATTGTTTTTTTTCACGAAATCGATCTTTTTTTCGAGCTCGCTTTTCTTTTTGCGGGATCCGAATTCGCCGCTTTTAAGCGCGAATCCGGCAATAACCAGTAATCCGGCAATCCCGGCCGCAATCAGCGCGCCCGAACCTCCGTCAAAACCGGTCGAAACCGTGGTTGCCGCGTATACCGCCTGGCGGGATACGACCACCGTTGCTTGGCCGGTAGCCTGATCGCCATTCGCGAACGCGGTCGCGGTATTGG
>CAZUST010000023.1:0-19654 GCA_964623335.1 uncultured Candidatus Saccharibacteria bacterium | reverse complement strand
ACCGTTTGACGCGGTGCTTTTAACGGCTACTTCTGATTTTTCAACTACCGGGCTCCGATGGTAGGATTCGAACCTACAACCTTCTCGTTAACAGCGAGCCGCGCTACCGTTGCGCCACATCGGAATAATATGCATTCCGCTTGAAGACCGGAATAATTTATAAACGAGTCAATATTATCGTATAACGGCGGAAATTTCAAGCCTTGCCAAGGCAGTTTATTGGTTTTTGGGGTTAGAGATGATCAAAAATGAAAAAAATAAATAGAGGATCAAATGATCCTCTCGGGATGGGTTTATCCCATTAAAACCGGGAAAAGATCCTGGAGGTTGATTGCTTGGTCGGCAAGGTCTGCCAGATTGGGCGACAGGCTGCCGTTATCACTGATCACAATGACTTCGATGCCCTTTTCGTGCGCCATTTTGACATATGGAGCGAAGTGGTTGTCGCCGGACATGAGGATGATGGCGCGGGTTTTGGGATTTTCGATGGCTTCTTTGAGGTCGATTTTTAGCAAGGTATCGAGATCGAATGATTTGCGCGGTTTTTTTCTTTTTTTGTTATCCGGCGGAACATCCAGAACGTCGATACCCTGATTTTTCAGAGATGTGACAAGCTTTTCGTGCCATTCGACCGTTTCTTGAAGCTGTTTTCTTCCTTTTATAGTGTCGCGATATATGATTTTTGCTTGGCGGACATAGAGATGGGATTTATAGAAAACCGCCGCCCGAATGATATTTCTAAAGTCGATACCGTTTTGGACTATCAGGTAACCCATGGTTCCCCTGACGTTCTGGCCGTCAACAATGATGGCCAGGTCGCCTCGTTTTTTTAATGACTTTCTTTGCGTGCTACTAATCTTTTAACCCCCTGTTTTATTTTATAAGAACAATTTTAACCTTTTATTAATATTGTCAAAGAACAGGGTTTTTTGTCAAATTATTTGTTGTTTGTTCAAACGATGCCGAATGCCTTTCTGTTACTGCCGCCGCGTGATAATATTTATTAATACGGCAGAATATCCCGATGCTCTGCGTCGGGGATGAATGCCCGCCCGCAGCGTGGCGGTAGCAAAGCGGAGGATTAACAAACTTTTCCGCGGGAATATCGCGCCGCTTTGAGCGCGCACGGCAGTTTGATTATACGATAACAATCATGAAAAAATTTTGGTCCGAATTGAAAAAATATTTTATTTCGGCGATTACTTTCGACGGTAATCCGCAAATGATCGAACTGATAATCATTACCGCGCTGATCCTTACGGTGGGGACGTCGTTTTATCATTTTGAGGAGGGCTGGAGCGTTCTCGATTCGCTTTATTTTTCGGTGACCACATTGACTACCGTCGGTTATGGCGATTTGACGCCGACAACCGGCGTGAGCAAATTTTTTACGGTAATTTATATCCTTGCGGGCGTCGGTATGCTTCTGGGGTTCGTGAACACGGTGGCCGCTCATGCGCGCGACAAAAGCCCGCTTGACAGGTTATTCAAAAAAAAGTAATTGACGGCAATCGAGCGTAAAACCGGGCGGATATCCCGTTTTGTTTTAATTTAATATTCGATATCGCGATTCGGCCGCGGGCGGCGGAAAATGAGGCTGCGGAGCAATGCGGCATCGGTTCATAATCCGGTCTTGGCCATAATTTTGCCGTATCGAGGGCGCGGCTTTTGCCGTTTAGAAAATATATTTTCGATGTTTCGCTTACGCGGTTTTGTTTTGTTTTGCAAAAAAACCGCCAAGGTCCTAGAATGAGCTTAAAAAAGCGATAAAATTGTCGATTTTTTTCGACAACATAAAAAATGAACATCAAAGAAATCAAGGATAGCCTAAAGGACCTGGGGTTTAACGGCAACGAAATAAAAGTGTATATCGCGGTTACCCGGTTGGGCGAGGCGACGGCGGCGCAGGTGGCCAAGAAATCCGATCTGCCGCGCACGACCGCAATCAGCCTTTTGGCGCGGCTGAAGGAACAGCATTACATCGTTGATCATATTTATAAAGGCGTGACTTATTATTGGGTGGAATCGCCGCGGGCGCTGGCGCGGGTTTTTGAGCAAAAACTTAAACTGGCCGAGAGCTTAAACGGGGTTTTTGCCGAATTGTACCGTCCGGAAGCGAGTTTTCCCTGCGTGCAGACTTTCGATTCCAAAACCGCGGCAAAAAAGCATATCGAGAAATTCATCGCCGGTTTGGAAAAGAATTCGGTGATCTATACGATCGATAGTCCGAAATACAAAAATTACGCCCCGGTATATTTTCGGGATATCGGCGAAACGGCCCGGGCGGAAAAGCAAAAGAAGGGAATTTTGACGCACACTTTGATACCTTGCGGTTCGTTTTCCAGCATTGAGGAGTATAAATTGAAAACCCGGTTCATCAAAATCAGGGAACTGCCCGAGAGGATAGCTTTTGAAACTTCTCTTTGGATCGGCAACGACACGATCGTGCATTTTTCGGGGAGTCCGGTGTTTTTAGCGACGATAAAACACGACGCGATCGCCAAGAGCATCAAAAGCATCTACGATTTTTTGTGGCAGTTGTCGATTCCGAAAAACTAAAGCGACGCCACGGGGTAAAACCGGTTTTCATAAGCCGCGGCGCCGGTTTTTTTGCGTTGCGTATATTTTTACAGGTGTTTCTCATCCATCGGTTCAAGAACTTGTCCCGGGGTAATTGATTGCCAGGGATTGCAAACTTTAAAGATCGGGTTTAATTTTAAAGATATAATTAAGGGTTTTTCCACAAATAATTTTCTCATCCTGCTTTCGTTTTCGCCCCTTCATCTTTTCTTACCCGGTTGGAAAAACGAAATCCGGGACAAATCCGACAACCAATCGCGGAGCGTTAGCGTAGCGGATGAATACCTCGAGGCTCTGCCCCGGGGTAGTTTATGGAAAGGCCCTAAAGCTTATATGGAAAATGAAAAGATCGAAAAATTGGATTATTACGCGGCGAAGACGGCGCGCGAATTGGCGCAATGGAAATATCCGGAGATCAAGATCAAAAGATCCAGCAGAAATATTTTTGTCGGCGCGGGCGACGCGGATAATACCGGCAGGATATTGGCGCAGAATTTTGGCGGAGCCGGGTTTTCGGTCGTCGATTACAAGCGATTTTTCGAGAACGATCCGGAAAGGGACCATGAAATTTATATTGTTAACGCGTCGGGCGCCAAAGACGGAATAAAGATGGCGCAATGGCTGACCGAGAACGGTTACCAGCCCAAATTGATAACTTCGAATCCTGAACCGCCGGCGGGAAAGTTTTTGAAGCCGGAGGACGTGTTTGTGTTTCCGGCGATCATTGAGCCGCCGACGTATAATGTGAGCACTTACGCGGCGATGCTGTACGGCGTATTGAAGGAGAATATAACGGGTTTGTCCGAAAAGCTGGCCGGTTTGAAGGCGCCCGATCTTCGCAAATATAAATTCGTATTTTTTCTGACCGATGACAAATACGAGATTGTCGGGCGAATAGCCAAAAGAAAAATAGCCGAAACTCTGGCGGGTTTGGGCGCGGACGCGGGCGGATATTCGAACGCGGCGCACGGAATGCTTTTGCAACCGAATCCCGACCGGCTGGTGGTGACGTTAAACTGTAAATACGACGGTTCGGGAGATGTTTACGCGCTTGAAGGAGATTCTTATCTGGAGCTTATCTTGAGCATCCATTATATTATCGGCAAGAACCAGACCGATAGCGATTCGGAAACGATATTACGCAATTATTTCGAAAACGCGAAAAAACAAGGATGGCAATTCAATAAGGTTTGGTAGAGATATTTTAAAAATACGCAACTTTTCCGAACATCTTGTTTTAAAGTTGCGAATTTCGAGGATTTTAAAAGAGGCGCTCCTTTGGCCTATCCGCGGGATTAACGTTTCGCGGGATTGAAATATATTATATTTTTTAAAAGAAAAGAGCGGCCGATTCGCGGCCGCTCTTTGGCTCCATTTGAAAAGCGTTCCGAATGTTTTCGGGATTTAAGGCGACTGGCATGATATGAAGTTAAAAAGCACTATGGCCAAATTATTAACATAGTCCCAATCAGGCAAGAATCAGCTCGGCGTAATAACAATCGGGAGTTTCCGTAACCGTAAATCCGATTTCTTCGGCCAAGAATTTCATCGCGTGGTTGTCTTTCAGGAAATTAATGTAGATTTTGGAGATTTTCCGGATTTTGGCGATACGGATTATGTGCCGGGCAAGTTTGGTCCCGAGACCTTTTCTTTGCCAGGCGTCGGCAACGACAATGGCGAATTCCGCGGTATTGTCCAAAACATTTTCAATAAGCCGGGCGACGCCGATGGTGGTTTCGGATCCTTTTTGCCCGATTTGGGCGATAATGGCGATTTCACGGTCGTAATCGATTTGGGTGAAGTGCCGCACGAATTTGACGTCAGGCCGGTCGATAACCTCAAAGAAGCGGAAGCGCTTCGAATCCTGGGAGAGGTTGGTGATGAATTCGCGGTGGCGGGGTTCATCTTCGGCCATGATCGGCCGCAACAGAACTTTTTGGCCGCCGTCCAAAGTTATATGGTCTTCGTATTCTTTGGCGTATGGCAGAATGGCCAAATGATCGTACGGTTTTTTGGGGTTGACCACGGTTTGCGGATCGATGACGATCTTGGCATCAACGATTACTATGCCGTTTATGTCGGCCGCGACCGGATTGATGTCGATTTCTTTTATTTGCGGCAGATCGGCCAAAAGATAGGAGAATTTACAGAGGAAGAATTGCAGTTCTTTGATGTTGACTCCGGGCTGGCCCCGGTATCCTTTCAAGAGCGTGTAAATCTTGGTTTGCTCCATAAGGTTTTTGGCCAGCGCCATGTTCAGCGGCGGCAAACCGATGGCGATGTCGTTGAAAACTTCGACGGAAATTCCACCCATGCCAAAAACCACCACCGGGCCAAAGATCGAATCGCGTTTGCCGCCGACAATGATCTCGAATTTTTTCGAAATCATTTTTTCCACGGTGACGCCCTCGATGCTTTCGCGGCTTAGCGATTCTTTGGCGCGCGCCATTATCTCGTTGTAGGCCAGACGCGCTGAATGCGCCGAACGAATGCCAAGGCGTACGCCGCCCAGTTCGGTTTTATGAAGCAGACCCGCGGCCTGCAGTTTCATCGCCACGGGGAATCCCAATTTTTTGGCGGTTGCCGCGGCTTGATTGGGGTTTTTTATCAGATATGACGGGTTGGCGGGCAGATCATAGCAGGATAAAAGTTTGGCGGCGGCGGCGCCGGCGATCGTGGATTGTTTTTCATTGATCGCGCGGTCGATAAGTCTTTGCGCGGTAGTCTTGTCGGGAGTAAATTCCGCGGGTATGGTTTCGGGAGTTTGTTCGATGTCGGAAAGGTCGCGCCGCCATTCGTTAATTCCCAAAAAGCAGGCGATGGCTTTTTCGGGGGTGCGGTAAACCGGAATGCCGGCTTCGAGCAGAATATTCACGCCGTCTTTGACGCGGCGCGCGCCCATGAACGAGGCGAATACCGGTTTGGCGTTTATTTCCGACAACGAAGCGATCGCGGCGGCCGTAGCGCCGTCGCGCGTTACCGCTTGCGGGGTCAGGATCACCATAATACCGTCAACATTATCGTCTTCAAGGCAGGCTTTTACCGCGGCCTGGTAGTGGCGCGGCTGGCCGTCGCCCAAAACATCGATCGGGTTGTTGCGGCTCCAGGCCGGGGGCATCACGATATCCAGTTTGCTGATGGTTTCGGGCGATAGCTGGGCAAGTTTGCCGCCGTGCGCGGTTAAAAAATCCGTTGAAACAACCGCGGCGCCGCCGGCATTGGTAACAATTGCCAGGCGGTTGCCATCCGGTAATTTGCCCCGGTTGAGAGTTTTAGCGTAATTGAAAAGTTCGCTGATGGTGTCGGCGCGAATGACGCCGGCGCGGCGGAAGGCGGATTGGAAAACTTTGTTGTCGCCGGCGATTGTTCCGGTATGCGAGGCGACGGCGCGCGCGCCGGCTTCTCCAAAACCGGCCTTAAGGCAAACGATGGGTTTTTTGCGCGAAAAAGCGCGCGCCGAGCTCATGAATTTGCGCGCGTTGTTAATGGATTCCATGTACATCAGGATGCTGGTGACCGCCGGATCGGTGTCGAAATAATCGATCAATTCATCAAAACCGATGTCGGCCATGGATCCGATGGATACAAAATAGGAAAAACCGACATTATCGCCCAAAGACCAGTCCAAAAAAGTATCACACAGGGCGCCGCTTTGGGAGATAAAGGCGATATTGCCGGGTTTGGGAGCCTCGGGAGCAAAGCTGGCGTTGAGCCCGATACGGGGATTAATAAAGCCCAGACAATTGGGGCCGAGGATTTTGATATTGTACTTTTTGGCCAAGGCAACGATCTTGGCAAACATTTTTTGGCCTTCGGCGCCGGATTCTTTAAAACCGGAGGAAATGATCACCGCGCCGGCAATATTGGCTTCGCCGCATTCTTCGACGAGCCGGGGTACCGTGGGCGCGGGCGTGGCAATGATGGCCAGGTCGACCGGTTCTTTGATGTCGAGCACCGAAGCAAAAGCGGCGCGGCCCATGACGGTTTTGGTCCGGTTGTTCACCGGATAAACCGTGCCCGAAAAATCGCTATCCTTGATGTTTTTAAAAATGGAGTGGCCGACAGAATTTTCTCGGTCGTTGGCGCCGATGACCGCGATGGTTTTGGGGTGGAAGAATTGGTGTATTTGTTGCAATGGCATGTTTGGCGGAAAGTGATTTAGATATTTTAATTCTATACCGCTGCGCGTTTTTTTAAAATCCGCAGCTTTCCGGGGTCTTGCCTTAAAGTTACGGATTTTGAGGATTTCAAAAAAGGCGCTCCCTTAGCCGATTCACGGAGTTAACGCCCCGCGGCGTCGAAATGCATCCGGGAAATATATTTTTTATAATGCGGAAAATATGAAATGTGAAAAATGGGTAACCGCTCATTGGGAAAATCACGGAACAAACTTAAAATGCAAGTTTAATGAGGTTGCACCTCGACGAGGATATCGAGGAACAACCTCAAATACAAATAATCAGTGAGCGGTTGCAAAAATGGCTGTTGACTTTTTAAAATTTATATGTATATGTTTAATTAACAACGTGTTTTTTTAGTTCTTTCATTTTGGCGGGGTTGCCCGCCACAAAATGAGATGGTTACAAAACTATGCAAATTGGACTAAATTGAATTAAAATTAGCCATTTTGATTGGGTTTTGCAATCATCTCAATATGCAAGGAGGGTAAAAAATGAGAGTAAAAATAGAAGCTGAAACAAAAACAGAACTGGAAAAGAAAGTGGAAATGTTGAAACACAACGTCGGTCTTCTGGCGACAATCAAGAAGATCGAAGAGGGCTTTTTCATGAGTCCCTGCGGACCCATGATGTGCATAACATTTTCATTGCTTTTGACTCCAGTTCCAACTAGTGATGGATCCGCGTGATTGCCATCACTTTTTTTGCGCAAAATCGCCCAACAGATCAATTTCTATCGCCAGTTGACGGCCGCAAGGGGTTGGTTACAATGAATACATCAACAATAAGTAATCACAATAAGTAACCGTGTTTCCCGGAGTTTTAAACGGCGCCGGTAAACCCAAAATTCATGGAACAAAAACAAAAGTGTCATGATTGCGGCCGATTTATGATTTTGGAAGGCGACGATATAAAAAACGGAGTGATGCTGTCGTATAAGGATGGCGATAAAACATACAACGTTTTTAAATGCAGCGACTGCTACCAGAAAAGCGCGCGCCTGACCGGATACAATCCTTGCGAAGTATATTCGCGAGTATGCGGTTATCTACGGCCGGTGCAGCAATGGAATTCGGGAAAACAGCAAGAATATAAAGAACGCAAGGAATACAAAAATTCATGAATCGCGATTTATGATTTATGGCCGAATCCGGGTTCGAAATTATAAATCAAAACAAACGTAAGGCGGAAATTATATAAAAATATGGAAAAGACTTTAAAAAATCTGGCCAAGGCATTTGTGGGCGAAAGCCAGGCGCGCAACCGCTATACCATGTATGCCAAGATTGCGCGCAAGGCCGGTTACGAACAGATTGCCGAAGTGTTTCTTTTGAGCGCCGATAACGAACGGGAGCACGCATCGTGGCTGTTCAAGCTGATCAACCAGTTGCAGCAGAAATCCGGTAAGGCGGGCGAAGCGATCGAAATTAGCGTTGAAGTGCCTACGGTTTACGGCAATACGATTGATAACCTGAAGGCGGCAATCGCCGGCGAAAACTACGAACATACGCAAATGTATCCGGAATTTGCCCGGACGGCCGATGAGGAAGGCTTGGGAGATATCGCCCAGCGCTTGCGGGCGATCGCCAAGGCCGAAGAGCATCACGAGAACCGTTATCGAATGGTATTGGAGGTTTTGGAAGCCGATACGGTTTTTGAAAAAGCGGCCGATACCTGGTGGGTTTGCCGCGAGTGCGGTTACATCCATTTCGGCAAGGTGCCGCCGGAGGTCTGTCCGTCGTGCGACCATTCCAAGGCTTTTTATCAGATCAAGTGCGAAAAATATTAACAGGCCGCTTTTGAGAGGCTGAATTTAATTCCTTCGGAATCATCCGAAGGTTTTGCGTTAATTTACGAAATTATTCAGCCATCGTATATGTATGATCCGCGGGGGAGTCATTTTTGATATATTGCCAAGACTGCTTTAAAATAATCGTGTTACGATAAAAAAATGAAACTACTCGGGAGAATACTGGCCGCGATCGCGGTGTTGGGTGCCGGTGTTTTGCTGATGGCCGGGTCTTTTTGGGTTAATTTTCGCAATTTCAGCTTTAAAGTCGATCTTAGACCGGCGGCGCGAATTCAGACCGGCGGGGGGCAGGATAGCACCGATAAAACGGTTGCCGGCGGCAACGAAAACCAAACGATAAACAATGATTCCGGCGACGCTTCCAGGACGGGAGCGGTAGCGGTTGAAAAGAAGGCGCTGGGCGAAACGGCCGTGCCGGAAAAGTTGGAACCGGCGCCGAATAAGGTTTCGGCGCCGTCGATCCAGTATCTGGCGCCGGCCGCGCCGGATGCGGCGCCGGCCGATTATACTTTGACGCGGGAAGGGGTGATCGCGGAAACAAACAATCAGCGCCAGATAAATTTGGGGTTGGGTTACGCGCTGGAGGAAAGCGTGTTTCTGGATCAGGCCGCGCAGGCGAAAGTCGATGATATGTTCGCCGGCCAATATTTTGAGCATGTATCGCCTCAGGGGCGCGACGCGGCGTATTTTATCGGTAATACGGGGTATGAGTATATCGCGATCGGCGAGAATCTGGCAATGGGAAATTATAAGGGCGACGCGGCGCTGGTTAAAGCTTGGATGGACAGTCCCGGACATCGGGAAAATATTTTGAAGAAAGGATTTACCCAGATCGGCGCGGCGGTCGGCTATGGCAGTATAAACGGCCGGATGGCGTGGTTGGCGGTGCAGGAGTTCGGTACGCCCGAATCCGCATGCCCAACCGTGGACGAAAAACTTTCGACCAAGATTGACGGGGAAAAGATCCTGCTTGACGATTACGCCAATAAACAAGAAATGTATTCGGGGGACATTGATATGAAAAAGGACGTGGTGGAAATTTTGGAAGAGGATTTGAGCCGGTTGACGTCGTCATCGAACTCATATTCAAAAATAAAAGAAGTTCAGGATAAATTGAATACCGCGATTAGAGAGGTAAATTTATTGATTGACGAATATAACGCGAGCGTGGCGCAGGCCAAGGCGCTTTATGAGCAATACAAAGCTGATGTGGAGAAATACAATTCGCAGGTGAGTTCCTATAATGCCTGTATCGGCGCGATATAAAAAGCGGCTCTTTTTTGTTTTTGGCGTTTTCATCTTTAGATTTTAAACGCCGGGTAGGGCTAAATTAAAACTCCATTCCGGTTTTCAAGAAGTACCTTTGCCAATCGGTAAGCGGGCGCTCTCGATCAATTTATTAATCTGGCGGAATATCTTATTCAAAAAAACTCCGCGCGGCCCGCGGAGTTTTTTTTTGCGGTAAATCAATCTTCTTGTTTGACGAAGCTGGCGAAAAGCGATGGAACCATGAACAGGGTGAGGAGCGAGGAAACGCTCAAGCCGAAGATGATCGAGGCGCCCAGCGCCTGCCAGGTGGTGCTGGAAAGCGTTATCGGAATAATGCCGGTAATGGTGCAAAACGAGGTGATGAAGATCGCTTCGAAGCGCGATTTGCCGGCATCGATGATCGAATCGCGGAAACCGATGCCGCTGGCAAGATTCAAGTTTATTTTATCGATCAGAATGATGGCGTTTTTCACCACAATTCCGAACAGCGCCAGGATGCCGATAAGGCCGGGGAAACTTAACGGGATGCCGGTGATCGCCAGGCCGATAAACACGCCAATAAGCGCCAGCGGCACGGTCATTAAAACGATAGCGGCTTTGGTGAACGAATTGAACTGAATTACCATCGTGACCACGATTAGGACCATGGCCAGCCACATGGCGGTGATGATCGACTGCACCGATTCGGCGCTGGTCTCATTGGCGCCGCCGTATTTAATGCCGTAGCCTTCGGGGATTTTATAATCCGCGGTCTTTTTTTGGAAAGCGGCCAAGACCGCGTTGGAGGTAGTCTTGGCGGTAATATCGCTGGTTAAAAGGACGACGCGTTTCTGGTCGATGCGGGTAATTTTTTCTACGGACGGATCCAATGAAATTTGCGCGACATCCTTCAGGAATACCGCCTGTTTCGCGGCGTTGGTGATCTGCAGATTTTGCAGCGATCCCAGGTCCGGTATCGCAGCGGGATCAAATTGGGCGATAACGGAAATTTCGTCGCCGTCGCGCAGAATTGTGGTAACTTTGGTGCCCGCGATCGCCGTGCGCAGCACCGAGCCGACCTGCGCCGTAGTGAGGTTGTTGAGCGCGAGTTTCGACTGGTCCAATTTAAAGGTATATTGGGGAGAATTTTCCTTGAGGGAGATGGCCGAGTTGACGGTCCCCGGAATCGAATCCAATACCGGTTTCAGGTCTTGGGCGATCTTTCGCAATTCGTTCAGGTCGTCACCGGAGATCTCGGCTTGGAATGCCGAACCGCTGGAAGGGCCGCTGCGCAAAGAGAGCACGGTGACTTTGGCGTTGGGGATGCCGGTCAGTTCTTGGCGCAGTTTTTCTTCAAGCTCGAAAGATTTTAATTTTCTTTGGCTTCCGTCGACAAGATTGGCAGTGATTGACGCCTTATTGGAGGTGCCTCCCGTGCCGTTGCTAACGGGTAAAATCGAAACTGCCGCGCCGACAGTAGTGGTGAAATTGTCGATTTCTTTAAATTGGAGGAGTTTTTCTTCGACGCGTTTCACTACGGCATCGGTTTCGGAAAGCTTGTAGCCGATCGGGGTTTCGATGTTAAGATACATATAATCGAAATCGTCGGCCGGGAAAAACTCTGAACGCACGATTCCGACGACGGGCAGCAATGCCGCGCCGACAAAAAGGACGGCGATCAGGCCGAAGAAACGCCGCCGCGTTTTTTTATTGTCGATAAGCCGGGAAAGATATTTTTCGTATAACGAGAGAGCGGCGTTAAGATTTATTATGCCGTGCATCAGCCGTCCGGCAAAATTTTTGTTATCGACGGATCCTGACGCGGAGAGTTTTTGTTTTATCATTTCGTCGTTTTTGGCTTCCAGCCGGACGAGGGCGCCGTTTTTTTCGAGTACCGTTTTACCGCCTTTTTCATACCAATAAACCATCAATCCCAGCGCAATCATAACGATCGTACCGCCGGCGACGGCGTAAATATTTTTTTGGAAAAGCAATACGATTGCGAGCGCGAAAAGCGAGGCAAAATAAAAACGGAAGAAATTCTTTGTCAGGCGTATCCGTTCGAGAATCGCGGCCAGCGGATGGTTTACCGCCAGGGCGATTGCCAGGCTCGCGACCAGCGTGACCGAAACGGTGATCGGCACGGATTTTAAAAACTGGCCGATGATGCCGCTGCATAAAAGCAAGGGAAGGAAGGCCCAAACCGTAGTAAGCGTAGTTGTGGTAAGCACCACCTTGAAGTCATTCAAAACCAGCAATACGGCTTCTTCGGGCGTGAATTTTCCCGTGCGCATGTATTGCTTGGTAGCCGAAACCACGACGATGGCATCGTCGACGATCAACCCCAGCGACAATAACAGGGAAAAAATAGACAAAAAATTCAGAGTGATGCCGGTGGCGCTCATTGCGCCGAAAGTGATAAAAAATACCAATGGTATTGCCAACCCGGCGACAAACGCTTCTTTAAGGCCGATGAGAAGAAACAACACTATCATTACAAGAAAAATGGTAATGATGAAATCGTGCGTCAATTGATCGAAATCTTTGCGGATAAATTTTGAGGAATCATGAGTGACGCTGTAAGCGAGGTTGGGAATGGGAGCTACGGCTTTTTTAAATACTTCTTTGGCCTGGTCGGCGGTTTCGATAATGTTGCCGCCGGTGCGTTTGGTGATATTCAAAGTGATCGCGTCGGAAGGAGTTTGCCCATTCGAGGATATTCGCGAGATTCTGGTTTTTTCGATGGCGGTTTCTTTGATCGTGGCGATGTCTTTCAGATAGACGGGATTGCCGGCGGCGGATCCGACGGGAAGATTCTGCAGGTCCTGGGCGTTGTAAACACGGCCGTCAACGCGAATCATATAAACATAAGCATTGCTTTCGAAATTTCCGGAAGGAATATTCATGTTGGCGGCGCTGATGGCGCCATTCGCCTGGGCGACGGTGATGCCGTAATAGTTCATTTTTTGCGGCGAGTAGTCTATTGTTATCTGGCGCTGGTCGCCGCCGGAAATATTGACTTCGCGAACATCGGGAATTTTTTCCAGATTTTCCTTTATGTCGTCGGCGTAATCATAAAGGGTAAAACCATCATAGGGACCGCTTAACGCCACGGTCAGGATGGGCATATCGTCAAACGATATTTCGTGTACCTGCGGATTGTCCGCGTTTTCGGGCAAATTGTTTTCGATATTGCTGACGGCATCGCGCACTTTGCGGATCGAATCATTTAAATCTTGATTTGCTTCAAATTGAATCACAACGCTGGATATCGAATTAGCCGAAGTCGAAGTAACGGTGTCGATGCCCGAAATACCCGAAATTCCAGTTTCGATCTTTTTGGTTACCAATTCTTCAACATCGGCCGGCGCGGCGCCGGGAAAAGCGGTGCTGACTACGGCGATCGGTATTTTTACTTCGGGGGTGGATTCGCGGGGCAGATTAGCGTAAGAATACAAGCCCCAAACCGTGATCAACGCGATCATCAGGAGGATCAACCGAAAACGGTAGACGAAAAAGGCGAGCCACATTTTTTTGAGCTCGGGTTTGAACTTCAGACGTTTAAGATATAATTGGTCGAAAGATGGTTTGCTGTCCATAATCTATTTTGTAATCTTTACGGTTTGACCGGGTTCCAGTCCGCGCGCCGACGAGACGATAACCGAATTTTTATCGAGTCCCGAAGTAACGTAAACTTTTTCGCCGATAATCTGGCCGGTTACGACCGGTATTTTTATAAGGGTCGAATCCTGGCCGGCGGAAAAGACATAAGTTTCATTACCGGTAAACTGGATAGATTCGATTGGCAGGAGGAAATATCCGGCGTTGCCGGAGTCATTGGCGGCAATTTTTACGTTTACGTTCTGGCCGACAACGATCGCCGGATCGCCGGTGTCCGTGACAATAATATTAACTTGGGCTTTTTTGGTTTGGCTGTCGACTGCCGGGGCAATCGCTTCCACAATACCGCGGGCATTGACGCCGATGGTTACCGGGGCGCCTTCAACAACCGCGGCCCGGTCGGTTTCGGAAACATATGTTTTGATCCGCAACGCGTTGGGATTGACAATGCTGGCGATCAGGGTGCCCGACGTTGCAAATTCACCGACATTGACGTCAATATAAGAAACGCGGCCGTTGATCGGCGAAACGATGGAAGTTTTCGCCAGAGTCGCTTTAAGAGCGTTTACTGATGCCTGCGCTTGGGCGACGGCGGCTTTACCTTGCTCAATCTGCTCGACCGAGGCTCCGGCCAGTTTGTAATCCAATGCTTTTTGGGCGGTTTGCCAGGAGGTTTGGGCGGCTTGCAGAGAAATCAGCGCGCCGCTAACCGTGGTGCGCGCGGCGGCAAATTCGTTTTTATAAGCGTCAATGGCAGTTTTGACGGAGCTATTTTCGGCGGTCATGCCGTTTACCAGCGGCGCCATATCGTTTAAAAAGTCGATTTCGGTTTGAAGGTTTTTTTTGGAAAGCGCCAATGATTCCTGAAGTTTCGAATCGGATGATGATGAATCAAGGCCGGAGACCGAAGTTTGCCACTCGCTCAAAACCGATTCCAGTTTATATTTTTGTTTTTGCACTTTGATGGCAAGATCATTGTCGACGGGGTTAAAAAAAGATTTGGCGGTACCGGACGCAACAACTTCAACGCGGAATGCGGCCGAGCTTTCGTGAGGGTTGGTGAAGAATTTATCGATGTGATTATGGATCGCGTCATCGGATTTGGCGTAAGCGTCTTTTATTGAATTAATAAGCGCCGTCCGGGTTTCATTTGCCGATGTTTGCGAAATGGCAATGTCTTCGGCGCGACTGCCCCGTTGTAATTCGTCGAGTTTCGCGTTGGCGGCGGCCAGACCGGCCTGCGCTTGTTCAAGCTGAGCTTTGATATCATTATTCTGCAGCTGTACCAGGGTTTGGCCGGCGGTAACCTGATCTCCCAGCTTGACAAAAACTTGAGATACGGGCGCCGATATCTGGGCCTTAAGGTCGGCCTGGCCCAATGATTCAACAATGGCGCTATCCAAATTGATGGTTTTTTCCTGGCGGTAATCGGCGACCGGAATCAAGGAAACTTCCTGGATACCGGTCGGGGGTTCAGCAATCGAATTGTTTTTTAAACGCTGGTTGACGGCAAAAACGACCACTGTGATGGCAATAGCGGCAAAGACGACAGTCAGTTTGTGTTTTTTAAAAAAATTAATGATGTTCATATTGGGATTTCAATTATTTTACAAAGAGAGAGGCAAGGTAATTGCTGTAATCGCTTTGTTTGGCAATCTTTAAGCCGTGTTTGCGCTGGAGAACATAGGCGTGTATCGAATTGATCAAGATTTCGGCGGCAAGTTCGCTTCGGGCGGCGCCGTAACATTCCAGGAGGCGAGCGGTATTCTTTTTTATTTCGGCGAGCGCGGGGAAAATTTTTGCAAAAACGATCGGGTGAAGGTCGGCAACTTTCAGGTCAACGGGGCGGATCACGATGCCGTTTTTGAGACAGATGGTAATAATCCGGTCAATCATAAGGGCCAGACCTTCCCGGCCGGGGCGGCAAACTTTGATTTCCTGGGAGTGGAAGTCGCGGATTTGCGCGATCACTTCCTTGATGATCGCTTCAAAAATTTGTTCTTTTCCTTCAAAAAAATAATAAAGGGAGGCTTTGTTGATGCCGACATCTTTGGCGATATCGTCCATGGAGGTGGGCGAATAGCCGTTTAGGGCGAAGCGTTTTTGGGCGGCTTCGATGATCTCGGCACGGCGGTCTTTTTCCATGATAATGTTACATTATTTTACCTACCGTTTGATAGGCAACAGTTGATTCTATATCCGATTTTGTGTTAAAAGTCAACCTTTTGGCCGATCCGGCAGGCTTTTTCGATTCCATAAAAAGATATTTAAACGAGATAACAAAAGATTGCGCGAAGGTTAGACCTTCGCGGGGCTTCGCGGGAAAAATTAACCCAAATGCCTCAAAAGCGCAAAAACGGGTGACGCATACATGCCGCCCTTTTAATTTTTTTGTGGTAAAATTAAATCATCAATATTTTTGTAATTTATGAAAATCGGACTGGCGTTAAGCGGCGGCGGGGCTTTGGGAGCGGCGCATATCGGCGCTATCGAAGAGCTGGAAAAGGCCGGGATCAAAATCGATTGCGTAAGCGGGGTATCGTCGGGCGCGATCATCGGATTGGTGTACGCGGCCGGAGGGTTGGATACGCTGCATAAATTTTACGAAGGGGTACTAATCGATATTACCCGCCGCAATCGGTTTATTTTTGCCAAGGGTCCCGACGCGGTATTCAAATATATAAGCAAGGTTTTGAACGAATTATGCGCCGGAAAAAAGATCGAAGAATTGGCGGTGCAATTTTCCTGCGGCGCGACCAATCTGGCGACCGGCGAGAGCGAAAGTTTCTTTAAAGGTGATCCGGCGGCCGCGGTGATGGCGTCATCGGCATATCCAGGAGTTTTCGCGCCGCAAAAAATGAACGGCAAATGGTATATTGACGGCGGCGTAACCCGGAATCTGCCCGCGGAAGACGCGCGCGCGATGGGGGCGGATTTTATTATCGGTTCGTCGATCTACGCGGTTGATGTCGTGGACGATAACAAAGCCGGAAAGATGAACCGGATCGAAGTGGCGGCCCGAGCCTTGGATATTTTTGAAAAAGAATTGAGCCGGTTCCACGAAGAACAATGCGATTTTTGTTTCAAGCCGCGCGTGAATAATTATAAATGGTTCGATTTTTTCAAAATGCAAGAAATTTTGGATCAAGGGCGCGCGAACGCGGAAAAAGAGATCGAAAAACTTTTATCGCTGCTTAAAAAATGAAACCGTTGAATAAGATTTTGGTTGTAGCGCCGTTGGCGCTGGCGGTGGGCGCCGGGGCGTGGTTTTTGGGACGCATGACGGCGGTTAAGGATGAAACGATAAGCGTGTCGTTCGAAGCGGTCGTGACGAAGGTTGTCGACGGCGACACGGTAGTGGCCGCGGGAGGAGATCATGTGCGGTTGCTGGGCATTGACGCGGATGAAAAGGGCTATCCTTGCTATGACGCGGCGCGGTTGCGTTTGGAAGAATTGGTGCTTGGTAAAAACGTTATGCTGGAAAGCGACAGCGAGGATGCCGATCAGTATGGCCGTAAATTGCGCTATATATTTCTTGACGGCGCCAACATAAACGAAAAGATGGCGGCCGAGGGGCTGGCGGTGGCGCGTTTTTATCCGGAAAACCAGAAATACAAAAGCGAGATAACAGCGGCGGAAACGGCGGCGAGAAAAAACGGAACCGGATGCAAATGGAACGGCCGGGCGCAGACGGTTGGCGCGGCGGTTGCCAATGGCGGCGCGAGCGGTAATAATTATGAATGGAAAAACATTACCGGCAGCGCCATTGAACCGTGTTCGGCCGGGGACAATATCGGCAAGGAGGCAATCATAGAGGGATTGGTGGCGGAGGCGTACCGCAGCGATTCCGAAACGGTTTTTTTGAATTTTGGCGCGAAGTATCCCAATAATTGCTTTACGGCAGTGATATTTAAAAGCAGTTTGGTAAATTTTTCGGAGAAGCCCGAAAATGATTATTCGGGGAAAATAGTGCGGATAAAAGGAAAGATCACTCAATATGAGGGAAAACCGGAAATTATTTTGAAGAGCGCGACTCAAATAGAAATTGGCGCAAATTATTAGGTTTGTTAATTTTCTATGGCTAAAACCGCGGCAGATCTATTAAAAAACGAACTTTGGAGGATGGCCGATCCGCGAAAAGCGGCGGTATCGCAAAAATATTTTAAAACCGGACCAGGGGAATGCGCGGAGGGCGATAAATTTCTGGGGATTACGGTTCCAAAGATCAGGGCCGCGGTTAAAAAACACTGGCGTGAAATCACAGTGGCGCAATCGGCAGAACTTTTACGAAGCGAATACCACGAAGAACGAATGGCGGCGCTGTTGATATTGGCGGAAAAATTTGAAACGGGCGATGAGCTGTCGCGCAAGAATATTTTTGATCTGTATTTGGCCAATGCGAAATTCGTCAACAACTGGGATTTGGTGGACTTATCTGCGCCAAAAATCGCCGGGGTGTATCTGGAAGACAAAGACAAATCAATCCTGCTTAAATTGGCAGGATCAAAAAACTTGTGGGAGCGGCGTATCGCAATGCTGGCAACATTCCGGTTTATCAAAAACGGCGATGCCGTGATGGCGCTCAAAATCGCCGAAATGTTGATCAACGACAAAGAAGATTTGATTCACAAAGCCGTCGGGTGGATGTTGCGCGAAGTCGGCAAACATTGCGGCCAAGGGGCGGAAGAAGAATTTTTGGATAAACATTGCAAAACCATGCCGCGCACGGCGTTGCGTTACGCGATCGAGCGATTTGATGAAAAAAAGAGGCAATATTATTTAATTGCCGCTTCAGATGCAAAGCGGAGAAATCAATGTTAAACTGATATAAGGAGGTGGCAGGGTGCCCGTGGAAATCGCCCGCGAGTGCTGTTTCGCAAACGGTTTTTTGAGCAATGGCGTTTTGATACGGCCGGGCCAGCTGATAAGATATACGGGGGAAGAGATTGTTCCTTTTGAAAGGCCGGTGCGTATTTTCGCCAACGATATGGCCGGATGTAGTTATTGCCTGGGGACGTTCCTGGGGTTGAAGGTACCGACATGGATATTGATCCTTAAAAATGGAGAGTGGAGCGAGTTGCCTTCAATTTCCCGCAATATGTTTTTTACCAGTGCGTTCGCGCTGAATCAATATTGCGGTCTTCTCCCGGTATGGTTTTATAGTGAAGAAGAATTATCGGCAATATCAAGCGGTTAATGATGATGCGATCCATTTTGTTTAAGGGTCGCTATTTATTTACCCGCCGGAATACCTCGGGGATTTGCCCCGGAGATGAATGGCGGGGAATCAAACTTTTCCGAAGCGTAGCGGAGGAATACCCCGGGGATCCGCCCCGGGGTAGTTTATTTGCCTGCAGTACTTGTAATATCTAATTACTCTGAATTACGAAACCTGGGGTCTATCCCTCGCGTAATCGCGGTTAGACCTCTTCAGCTTTTTATGATAGAATATGTTGAATTAACAATAAAATTATGGACAAAAAAAGTTTTACCGCCAAAGAGGCAAAAAACGTTGGCGAGCAATTGGGAATCGATTGGTCGAAGTTTGACGTTGAACAGTTCCGGGCGGGGATGGACGTGGAACTGGAGCATGGCATGCGCGACCCTCACACCAACATGACCAATGATGACGCGCTTGCGACCGGAAAGATCGCGCTGGCGCATCTGAACGAATTCCCGGATTATTATACCCGGTTGCGGGCAATGGAAGACGAGGCGGAAGCTTACTGGGAACATCAAGCAAAGTAATAGCTACTTCGAGAGGCAATGACCTCAAGATATTAAATTAAAGAAGCGGGCGTCAATCGACGCCCGCTTGCGCCGTGATTAAAAGAAATAACATACCGCCGGCAATTGATTTATTGATCTGGCAGAATACTGAATACCCCGAGGCTTTGCCTCGGGGATGAACGCCCGCCCGTAGCGTAGCGATCGCGAAGCGGAGGATTAACCCCTCGCTGGGGTAGCGTATCTTTGTATTTTAAGGGTCTATCCCCCGTGTAATCGCGGGGGTTAGACCCAAAGAATTGCCGGCACAAAATTAAAGGGGGCTAACCCTCGCGGTAACGAGGGATAGCCCCCTTTAATTTTAAACCCAGTGAGAGTTGCAAGAGTGAGAGTTGACAATAATCGGTGGTTTGGTATATTAAAACCGACTAAATTAGTCGGTTTTAAAACAATCGAAACTATAATCGAAAATGAAAATATCGACCAAGGT
>CAZUST010000022.1:0-19654 GCA_964623335.1 uncultured Candidatus Saccharibacteria bacterium | reverse complement strand
GAGCCCGGTAGTTGAAAAATCAGAAGTAGCCGTTAAAAGCACCGCGTCAAACGGTGTTTTGCGCGCGTTTGAGGCGATGGATTTGAAATGTTATATTTGAATCGTATTCAAATATGACTTTTCAAACAAATTATGGACGGAAAAATTTCCGCAAATTGACGCGGGCGGGCAAGGCGTCGCTGTCGCTTGCCATTCCCTGCGAGCTGGCGGTGGAATTGGGATGGCGCGCCGGCCCAAGGGCGGCCGTGAAAAAACGCGCCCAAGGCATTTTAATGGATAATCGGAAAGATTCTTCCGAAAACTGGAGTTGACTTTTGCGCGCAATATTCTATTTTGATTATCAGTAATTAAGGGGTGATTTGATTGGTTTTTGAAGTTGGGGAAAACGAAAGTTTCGCCGACGCTCTTAAAAAAGAAGTCTACAACGGGCGTTCGTGGAGATATGCGATATGTACCGAATGTAAAAGTAGAAAAAGAATAGTAAGCGGGGATATTTGCGCCCGGTGCCAAGAAAAACTTGCGCGCAAAAGGAGAAGACAATAATCTTCTCATTTTATTTTTGATGATGATCGTCCGTTTGTCCTAAAACAAAAAAGACGATGCGCGAATTGATTTAATTTTCGCAACATCGACCTTATGCGTATTGTTCTATTGGTTTTATCGACAAGCCAAAACAATTTGTTTTTTTTACCAATTCAAGGCTTTGCAAATCAATTGCTGAATCAAGCATCTTTTTGAATTCTTGCAAATTCAGCTTGCCTTTTATCATTACTTCCATTCTCTTATTTACGGCGTTGTATATATGCACCTGCCAACCTTCAAATCCCGTAAGCCAGCAGTAGCATTGGGCTTGGAATGTTCCGGCGACTATTTGCCGTTTTTTGTTGCAAGGATAACGGTAGGTTTTTAATTCCAAAACTTCGCCGGTATCAATATTCAACTTATCGGGCTGGCCCACAACCTTGACCCTTTGCCCGATATTCTTGCAATAATAATACCGGAGGAACGTTTCATCCTGCTCGTATCCCAAGAGTCTGTGCAGTTCGTTCCCGTTCGGGATCGAACTTTCCGGCCTCCAAGTGGTATCTAGCCACCAAGTTTCGCTTCCGTTAAAGAACAGCAGTTTCGTTGCTTCTCCCGCGGTAATTTTTCTTTCATTCGACGCAATGTTTTCAACGCATATCCCTTTGTCTTTGATGGACACCACACCCGTCTTGCCTGTTTATTTTAGTGGCCGGTTGAATTTTAAATTTGTAAGCCACTATGGACATAGTGGCATAAAACGAATAATAAGGCAATTGTAATTTTAGAATCAAATTTAAAATGTTATATTTGAATCGTATTCAAATATGACTTTTCAAACAAATTATGGACGGAAAAATTTCCGCAAATTGACGCGGGCGGGCAAGGCGTCGCTGTCGCTTGCCATTCCCTGCGAGCTGGCGGTGGAATTGGGATGGCGCGCCGGCCCAAGGGCGGCCGTGAAAAAACGCGCCCAAGGCATTTCGGTTGAGGGTTGGAAAGAATAAAATTCATCAATATGGATACCATCAAAAAATGTTTTGAGATTATTTTAAAAGGCAGCCAAAGCGATAGCCGTTTGGCCGCCCGCCAGGTAAGAAAATTGTTTTATAGTACGCAAGGCGGGCTGGATAAATACCAGGATATCAAAAATATCATAGATGGCGCTTTCGAAAAATATGCCGCGATTGACGAAGAATGGCGGCAGGAAAATTTTGTAATGGCAATTTCGGTGATTTATTTTATGCGCGATAAAAATAAACGTCCCGATTTTCTATTTCCTTGGCTGTTTCAATTATTGCAGCATCAAAATGGTTATATCCGCTACGCCGCCGTCAGAATGTTTCAAAATGAAATCGGTCCGCTGACGGTTCACTTGCGTTGTCCCGAATACAAACAAAGCAAATTAAAATCCGAGGAATCCGATGAAATTTTACGCGCTCTTTACAAAAGCTTGTATGGATTGATAACTTTTCTTTGGAATCCTGAATATAAAAAATTCAAATATATTGATTCTTTGCCGGCGTGTCCTTATAAATCGGTGCAAATGGTTTTGGCCGAAATGGAAGATTCTTGCGGCAAGGAATATTTAGATCGTATTTTTTAGCCAACTGGCCGCCGCGCGGGCGCGCGCCTGCTTGTCCGTTTGACCGAATGCTGAAAATTTCATATGCCCGCCGCTAATGGTAAATTAATACCTTGGTACAATTAGAAACAATTAAAAATCCGGCAGAGTGCAATTTAGGGTGAACTTATACATATCTCATTTGCACATATAAACAAAACAGTATAATATGTTTACATTGATATGATCAATGTAAACAAACCTGAAATAGGCCGATATATCAAGCAAAAGGAGGGATTTGAGACCTTCACGCCTTTTGATTTTCCGCCCCAAGGCGGTTTTGTGGTCAGTCCGGAACTTTATAAAAAACACGAAGAAGCCATCAGGCTGGTGGGCAAACTCGATGGTATTACGCGTCTTTTACCGGATAAAGATTTCTTTATTTCCATGTTTGTGGTTAAGGATGCCGCTTATTCAAGCCAAATAGAAGGAACAAAAGCCACCCTGCAAGACGCGGTCGCGGCGTCGGTAACGGAAGAAAAAAGCCGTAAAGCCCCTGATGTGGATGACATTGAACATTATATCCGCGCCGTTAATTATGGCGTAAAGAGAATAAAAGAATTTCCAATTTCTTTGCGATTTATACAAGAACTTCACGCAAGACTCATGGCTGGCGCGCGCGCCACGCAACATGCATATCCCGGTGAATTCCGCGCTTCGCAAAATTGGATTGGCGGCAGAACACCTGCCGATGCTTCATTTGTGCCTCCGGCGCCCTCCGATATGCGCAAATCTCTGGACGATCTGGAGAAATTTATACGCGCGAATGATAATTATCCGTCCTTAATCAAGGCGGGCCTTTTGCATGCTCAATTTGAAACCATCCACCCGTTTACTGATGGCAATGGGCGCACGGGGCGCATATTGGCCGCAATGTATATGCACCATGCCGGGCTGTTGGAAGAGCCGGTATTATATCTCTCCGGTTATTTTAAGAAGCATCAAAAATCATACTATCAGAAATTGCAAGCGTATCACGATGAAGATTCTGATATAGACGGGTGGCTGGCGTTTTTTCTTGACGGCGTGATTGAAATTGCGAATTCCAGTATTGAAACTTGCACGAAAATCACCGCTCTTCGCGGCCGTGATTTTGCCAAAATGCAGAAGCTTGGCAAAAAATCAGCCGCCTCAACGCTTGAGATAGTGCGCAAACTGTTCAGCCAGCCCATTGTCGGCGTGGCTGAGATAATGAAATGGACCGGCTTTACCGCGCCGGGAGCCTATAAAGTCATTGAACGCCTCAAGGATTTGAAAATTCTTGAGCCTCTTGGCAGCGCGGATTATGATCAAAAATACGTTTATGCCGATTATTATGAAATCTTTGACGATTCTTTCAAAGAAACGCGTAGAAATGGAAAATAAAAAGTTAGGCGGATTTGGCGCTTCACACTATCGCCAAGATTGAAGCCGGCGCAACCCCAACCCCAACCCCGCCATCGGAACAGTTAAAAAAATGCAGACGCCTGGGCGCGCCGCTTGATGATTTAATAAAATAAAAAATATGAAAGGAATTATTTACATAATGACAACAGCAGTTGCTGGTTTGATAAAAATAGGTCAAGCTGGCACCGCTAATTTTCAGGAACGAATGCGTTTTCTTGAAGCAAACGGTTACTATAATGTTTCCGGCCTTAAAAGATTTTTTGCGATTGAACTTGAAGATTACAACGAGAAAGAAAATCTTTTAAAAGAAATTTTTAACAAACATCAGGTTGGGGACAGTGAATTATTTGCTCTTGATTATGATTTAGTGCGGCAACTTTTATTGTCATTTGATGGCAAGGTGATTTATCCCAAAGATGTAAACAAAGAAAAAGAATTTGACGAAGTTTCAAAAGCCCGAGAGCAAGGAGCAAGGTTTAGTTTTTATAAAAAAGGGATTAAGAATGGAGAAGAAATTGTTTTTATCGCTGACGAAGATATCACCGCGAAAGTGGTCGGTGAGCGCGAAGTGGAATATGGCGGACAAATTTGGAAACTCACGCCGCTTACCCACAAAATATATGAACAAAAAGGAAAATTGAATGAGAGCGGCGCATACCAAGGAGCCGCTTATTGGCAATATAAAGGCAAACGATTAAGAGATTTGCCGGATGTTAATTAAATAAAATTATGCCAAAGATTAAAGACATTCCAAAAGTTGATAGGCCGCGGGAAAAATTGATTAAGTCCGGGGCGAAATTTCTAAAAGATTATGAGCTTTTGGCTATTCTTTTGGGTACCGGCACAAAAGGCAAAAATGTTCTTGAAGTTGCCCAGGATATTCTATTAAATTATCCCAAGAAAAAGTTGTTAGGATTGAATTTTGATCAATTTAGAAAAATCAACGGCATTGGGCCGGCCAAAGCGGCGCAAATTTTAGCCGCTTTTGAATTCGCCAGTAGGGTTTTAGAGGTTGATTCTTCAAGCACTCTGCCGGTAATCCAGACCGCGAAAGATATAATCGCTCAAATTTCATTTTTACGCGAACATAAAAAAGAAAATTTTGTTGTCTTATACTTGAATTCGCGCAACGAACTATTGAATAAGGAAACCATTTCTGTCGGGACGCTAAATGCGAGTTTGGTGCATCCGCGCGAAGTTTTTGAACCGGCGGCGCGAATTTTTGCCGCCCAAATTATTTTAGCCCACAATCACCCTTCCGGGGATTCAACGCCGTCAGAAGATGATTTGGATTTAACCAAAAGAATGGTGGAAGCTGGCAAAATATTGGGAATTGAAGTCATTGACCATGTTATTATTGCAAATTCAAATTCATTCAGTTTTAAAGAAAAAGGCTGTTTAAACGCAAAATAATACGCGCATATGGCAAAAACAAAAGGAAAAATTAAAATGACGGACGAGCAAAAAGAAGCTTTTGATAAAACACTAAGCCGGCGTTCAATGGAAAAAGATCAGAAGAGTTTTGATGGAGCTGTTAGCGCGCGAAAGCGTCAGAATAAAGCAATCGCGCCGGAAAAGAAGCTGGAGGATAGATTATGGGAGGCAGCGGATCATCTGCGTGCTAACACACCTTTGCGGCTCAATGAGTTTGCCGAGCCGGTCTTGGGTTTGATATTTCTTAAATTCGCCGGTGTTAAATTCAGTAAAATCGAGAAAGAAATTGCGGCCGAGCAAAAAGCCAAGATGAAAAATTATGGCGGCGCTTCGGTCGCTCGCGAACGGCCGATATCTTCGGCTGACTATCACGCTCGGGGCGCGCTTTTTGTTCCCGAAAAAGCCAGATTCTCATATCTTATAGAATTGCCGGAGGGAACCGATATGGGCAAGGCGGTTAACGATGCGATGAAAGAGATTGAAGCGGAAAATAAAGAGCTGGCCGGAGTTTTGCCGAAGTCATTTCAAAAATTGGATAGCCGGTCCATTATCACGCTTCTTAAGAATTTCAATCAGATACCGGACGACATAGAGGGCGACGCGTTCGGGAGAATTTACGAATACTTTCTGGGCAAGTTTGCAATTGCCGACGGGTCCGGCGGCGGAGAATTCTTCACGCCGTCATCCATCGTCAAGCTGATCGTGGAAATCCTTGAACCATATCAAGGCAGGATTTATGATCCGGCTTGCGGTTCCGGCGGTATGTTCGTGCAGTCCGTGGAATTTATCAAGCGGCATTTTGAAAACGGCAAGAAGGCGAAAGCGTCGCGCGAGGTTGCAATTTATGGCCAGGAAAAAACGGATCAGACGGTCCGGATAGCTAAAATGAATTTGGCGATCCACGGATTGTCCGGCGACATCCGCCAGGGCAATACTTACTACGAGGACTTGCATCATTCGGTCGGTAAATTTGACTTCACCATGGCCAATCCTCCGTTCAACGTCAATGGTATCGACAAAGAACGTATCAAAGACGATCCGCGTTTTTCCTATGGCATACCTCGCAACGACAATGGCAATTATCTTTGGATTCAGATTTTCTTAAGCGCGCTGAAGGATACCGGTCGAGCCGGTTTTGTTATGGCTAATGCTGCCAGCGATGCCGGACATAGCGAGAAAGAAATCCGCGCCAAAATAATTGATGGCAATCTGGTGGATGTGATGGCGGCCGTGGGTCCGAATATGTTTTATAACGTGGCATTGCCGGTAACGCTTTGGTTCCTTGATAAAGGAAAAAAGAAAACAGATCGCCAGGATAAAATCTTATTTATTGATGCCCGAAATATTTATCACCAGATTGATAAGGCGCATCGCGATTGGACGGAAGAACAGATACAGCAAATCGCCGAGATTGTTCGCAGTTACCGTGGCGAGAAAGACGCCAAGGAATACAAGGATGTGAAAGGCCTTTGCAAAGTCGCGACGCTTGATGAAGTCCGCGCCGCGGGCTATTCACTTAACCCGGGCCGGTATGTCGGCACTGCCGATAATGGATTAGTAAGTGATGCGGACTTTAAAACAACCGTCCGAAGACTTAACGCGGAGTTTGAGAAATTAACGAGCGAAGCGCACGATCTTGAAAAAAAGATCGCCGATAATTTTAAGAAATTAAAAATATGACAGAAAACGTGAAAAGTGGAAGATTTTGCAAGGAATGTGGGAAAAGAAAATTTTTCCAGCGTTTTTGTTTGAGATGTTTTAAAAACACTAATTCTGATATACACATCTCCTTTTCGGATACAATAAATATCAGAGATTCGCTTCAGCTTAAAGTAAAACAGCAAGGAATAAGAGGATTTGTATCCAAAATTTGGTCTGGTTGGTTTCCGACTAAAGGTGCATTGGCAAAAGAATTACCTCACGGCGTCGAACTGTCTCGAGTCGTAGATAAAGGAAAGAACGAATATCATGAAATTGTTAAAGATTATAAAACTAAAAAGGTTGTCCACGAATGTCACGAACCGTTAAGCAAACACAAAAAAACATGACAACACAAAGCTTAAAAAATATAAGTCTAAGAATCTCAAGCGGAGGGACGCCATCTCGACGTCATTCTGAATATTTTAGTACAGACTCCGGTCATTTATGGGTCAAATCAAAAGAATTACTTGATAGCGGAATTGATAATACAGAGGAAAAGATAACCGACAAAGCACTTAACAATTCGTCTGCAAAATATTTTCCAGAATATAGTGTATTGATTGCTATGTATGGAGCGAATGTTGGACAGCTGGGTTGGTTAAAAAATCCTGCAACAGTAAATCAAGCTGTTTGTGGTTTAGTAATTGATCCTGAAAAGGCAGATTGGCGATATGTTTTCTATGCCTTACTACAAAACAGGGATAATCTTATCGTTCAGGCTCGCGGAGCTGCGCAACAAAATCTCAATCAGGATTTAATCAAAGATTTTGAAATTTTACTCCCTCCTATTCCGACTCAAAAACAAATCGCCGATGTTTTATCGGCTTACGATGATCTTATCGAAAACAACTCCCGCCGGATTCAGATTTTAGAGCAAATGGCGCAGGAGATTTATAAGGAATGGTTCGTGAATAATCCGAAATTCAAAAACCTGAAAGTAAAATTGAGCGAAGTTACTAGGCCACAATATGGCTATACGGAATCGGCAAACGATAAACCGATAGGGCCAAAATATCTACGAGGAACAGATATAAATAAGCAGAATTTTATTGATTGGTCAGCAGTGCCTTATTGCAAAATTTCAGATGAGGATAAAAAGAAGTATAAGCTTCAAAAAGGAGATATCGTGATTATAAGAATGGCCGATCCGGGTAAGGTTGGCATCGTTGAGCAGGATATTGATGGAGTTTTTGCTTCGTACTTGATTCGCCTTGAGATTATAGATCAACGTATTTCTCCTTATTATCTTTTTTACTTTTTAAACTCCGATGAGTATCAAAATTATATTCAGGGTGCGGCTGGTGGAACAACTCGAAAAAGTGCAAGTGCTGGCGTGGTCACCGGAACGAACATTACTATTCCTCCGAAAGAGCTTTTAGATCAGTTCGAAGAAAAAATATCCCTATTTCGTTCTGAGCTGAATAATTTATTAAATCAAAATGCGAACTTGCGTCAGACGCGGGATTTGCTTTTGCCGAAATTAGTAACCGGAGAGATACGAGTATGAGCAAGAAAAAGAAAAACCGAATTTCAGTTTTTTTAATTAAAGAAGGCATAACGAATCATGCTGATATTTTAGAAGGACACGATTTATTAAACTTCAAGGTTATAAATGGCACCACAACTACTGGCGGAACATTATATTTTCCAGAATCACATGATTACCCACCCGATTGGGTAAAGGGCTTCTTTGATAATTTGGAATTAGATGTTCGATTTATGAATTCAAATACAAGAGCTGTCTACTTAATGGAAACAGCAGGACGAATTTTTGCACTTGTTTTTGGATATGGTAAAAGTATGATTCAAAAAGGCACTTATGAGGATGACTTCGGTTTATACACAACCCTGAATCTCGTTTTACCAGACACCTTGAAAAGCATTGATAAGGTAGACTTATCACTCTCTGGTAAAAAGTCCAAAGAGAATTTGACAAAAAGTGGTAGTATAACTGATTTTGGTGTTGATGTAGAGCAAGATTTGCTTAATGAAGTCACAGGCAAGTCAAAGGTGCCAGAGTTAGGCAATATCATTACTGGGAGAGAATCTTTTCACTCAAAAGTCGAAGCGACCCATGAAGATATTTCTAGTGTTTTGGAAAATCTTCTTGTTTATTATAAGAAAACGGATTACAAAACTGATTTTGAATGGGTTGATAATGTAAAGGGTGTTATTGATGAAAAGCTCATCGAAGCATTAGAGGAAAAATTGATTGAGAAAATAAAGAATAGCGACCATGAAAAAATTTGGTTGGCGGTACCAGAAGTTATAATTTGGTCTGACATAGAAGGTTTCAAGTATGGAAAAAGTGTACCAAAAACAAATGAAGTTTATGATGATCTATTTTTGGATGATTTTAAAACCATATTTAGCGAAGAACTACCCACTCTCACTATTGATATTCTCAAAAAGAATTTACACGTTTTTTGTGGGTATGATTTTACGGGTAAAAAATTTGATAAATGGAGTATATTCGAATGCCTGTATGCCGAAATTGAATACGACGAAAACTGCTTTGCTTTAAGCAATGGTCGCTGGTACAAAGTTAAAGATAATTTTGTCGCAGATATTGATCAAAAATTCAATTCTATTCCGACTGTTGATATTGGTTTGCCGGCTTATGATGAAGCAAGATATAAGGGAAAAGGCAAAAATAAAGGAGAAACCGGATATAACTCTGATGTTGCTTCAACGGATACAGGATATGTTTTATTTGATACAAAAAGCATAGATATTGGTGGAGGGAAAAACAAAATTGAATATTGTGATTTATATAAAAAACAAACCAAGCAACTTATACATATAAAACGCTACGGTGGCTCAAACGTTTTTAGCCATCTTTTTAATCAAGGTCTTGTTTCTGGTGAATCATTTCTTGGGGAAAGGCTTTTTAGAGAAAAGGTGAACGCGATAATGCCAGATGATTCTAAATTTTCTAATTTAAATTTGACTCCAAAATCTAGTGATTATGAAATTGTTTTTGCTGTTATTAGTTCAATGGCCAGCGATCTTTCTCTCCCATTCTTCAGTAAGGTTTCTTTGTCAAATGTATATAAAAGGTTGAAAACCCTTGGGTTCAAAGTTGCGAAATCAAAAATTTCTAAAATATGATTATGAACGAATTTTCGGAGGACAAATTAATTGGGCAAACGGCCGTCGGGAATGTTGTGTCTAATACATGTCTAAATCAGACACTTTTCAAAACACTATACAAGAGAATGCTGGTTTTTGCGCCTAAAATAGGGCTAAAATGGGCAAGAAATTGTCTCTTGTAATGTATACTTGACAAGTATTTGTCGCGAAAGAACACATGTGTATAGAAACTGTCTAAAATATGTATAAATTGCATATATATATTGACCAACGGTATAGAATGTGTATAATTAGCGTATAGATTAGATACATATTAAATCATGCCTAAAAATATGGAGTTTAAGCTCGAAAAACCAAATATTCAAGGCATTACTCCTGAAGAAATTTTTAAATTTCTTCAAGATGATAAGACGCAAGATGTTATCGAAAAAAGTTTTTATCCCGAATATTTATATTGGGACAAAATTAAATATAAGGAATTGCCGGAACAATATAAGTCTGAAACGGCGTGGGCGGCCATAAAATTCTTGAGAAAAAATGCTTTCCACCGGCAAGATAGCGTAATTACCAGCGAAGACGGAACAAAATTTTCCTGGCTTGATTCCATGCCGCGGTATAACGAATTCCTTCATGAAATTGACATGAATTTAGGCGGGGCGTTGCTTGGCCTGGCTCGAGATTTGGATGAAAGAGAAAAACGGCAATTTATAACGCGCGGTGTGATGGAAGAAGCGATCGCCTCGTCGCAGTTGGAAGGAGCCAACACTACGCGGAGGGTGGCGAAACAAATGTTGCGTGAAGGCCGGAAGCCGCGGAATAGAAGCGAGCAGATGATCGCGAATAACTACCATGCGATGGTATTTATTGAAAAGGAATTAAAAGACTCACGACTGTCATTGGATGTTATCAAGGATCTGCATGTAATGTTGACTAAAAATACTCTTGATTCGGAAAAGGACGAAGGACGGCTGCGAACCGACAAGGACGAGATTGTCGTTCAAGGCGCGGATGGAACCATCTATCATCGGGCGCCGCGAGAAGAGTTTGCGCGCAAAGAGCTTGAGCGGCTTATTGCGTATGCTAACGACGATTTGAGAGACGAAGGATTTGCGCACCCCGTGTTTAAGGCAATCTTTTTGCATTTTTGGATGGGCTATTTGCATCCTTTTGTTGATGGCAATGGGCGTCTTGCGCGAGCATTGTTCTATTGGTATTTGCTTAAAAATGATTATTGGGGTTTTGCGTATTTGCCGCTCTCAAGAATCATTAAAAGCTCCCCGGCTCAATATGGAATGGCGTATATTTACGCCGAACAAGATGATAATGACCTGACTTATTTTTTGGACTATATCGCGCGAAAGATAAAACAATCCATCAAGGAATTTCGGGAATATGAACAAAGAACGCAAAAAGGAAACGCGAAAATGGTCAAAGAGGCGCGAATTAAGTATCAGTTAAATGATAGACAAATACATTTGTTGCAGTTTTATCAAAAAAATAAAGATGAGGGAGTCTCAATTCTTGCGCATATGAATATTAACGAAATTTCCCGCGCTACCGCCATAAATGATCTCAAGGCGCTGGAAAAGTTAGGTTTTGTCTCAAAGAAGAAAACGGGCAGAAAAGTATATTATTACGCCTCCGACAAAATTGAGGAATTATTTGCTTAATGGGCTATGAACGAATTTTCGGAGGACAAATTAATTGAGCAAACGGCCGTCAAAATATTTGGCGAGCTTTGGGGCGCGAAGAATTTTATCAATGCCTATTCCGATGAGGGCGGCGCGCTTTTGGGACGGGAAAATCAAGGGCAGATTGTATTGCTTGATCGTTTGAAATCCGCGCTTGAAAATCTCAATCCGGACGCGCCGCAAGAAGCGATTGCTCAAGCCATTGCTGAACTGGCGCGCGATCGTTCCACCGCCAGCTTAGTAAATGCCAACCACGATTTATACAAGCTAATCAAGGACGGCGTAAAAGCGGAAATTCGGGGCGAGGACGGGTCATTTGAAACGATCAATATTAAAATCATTGACTTCAACGATCCGGCAAAAAACGATTTTCTTCTGGTATCGCAAATGTGGATTACGGGCGACCTTCACAAGCGCCGGCCGGATCTAATCGGGTTTGTGAATGGCCTGCCGCTTGTTTTGATTGAGCTTAAAGCATCCCATAAGAATCTGCGTGATGCTTATCAGCAAAACATCCGGGATTACAAAGATACGATTCCGCAATTATTTTGGTATAACGCCTTTATCATTATTTCCAATGGCATTGAGAGCAAAGTTGGCACGCTTACCGGCGCATACGAGCACTTCAACGAATGGAAGAAAATTAAAGACGAAAATGAGGCCGGAAAAGTGAGTTTGGAAACGGTTATCAAGGGGACCTGCGAACCGGCGCGGCTTTTAGATATTCTTGAGAACTTTATTCTTTTTGATGATTCCCGAGGAGAGCGTGTTAAAGCGATTGCTCGCTACTTCCAATATTTCGGAGTGAACCGCGCTTTTGAGGAGGTAAGAAACCGCGGCAAGAACAACGGCCGTCTCGGCGTTTTTTGGCATACGCAGGGATCCGGCAAATCATATTCAATGATCTTTCTTTCGCAAAAGGTATTCCGCAAAATGACCGGTAATTTCACCTTTGTTGTCGTAACCGATAGGAACGAACTTGATAAGCAGATTTACAAGACTTTTTCGGCTTGCGGCGCGGTATACGAAGAAGAAGTCCGTGCGGAGTCCATCTTAAATTTACGAGAACTTCTCTCCGAAGATCACCGGCACATATTCACGCTTATTCATAAATTCGGCGCCAAGCCGGAGGAGAAGCCGCCGGTTCTGTCAGATCGAAGCGATATTATCGTGATGGTGGATGAAGCGCACCGGACGCAATATGACCGGCTGGCGCAAAATATGCGCATTGCCATGCCGAAAGCGTCGTTCATCGGCTTTACCGGCACGCCGCTGATGGCTAAGGGCGAGGAGAAAACCAGGGAAACATTCGGCGGTTATGTTTCTACTTATAATTTCGCTCAATCGGTAGAAGACGGCGCGACCGTGCCGCTTTACTACGAAAATCGCGTTCCCAAACTTGAAAACGAAAATCCTGAAATTCAAAAAGATTTGGAGAAAGTGATGGATTTTTACGAACTCACGGCCGATGAGGAAGAAAAGCTGGAGCAGGAATTTTCAACTTTTTATCACTTGATTACGCGAGAAGATCGGCTCGATAAAGTCGCGGAAGATATCGTGGCGCACTTTACCGCCCGAGGATACAACGGCAAAGCGATGGTCGTTTCCATTGATAAGAAAACCGCTGTTCGCATGTATGTGAAAGTTAAAGCTGAAATGCAGCGGCATTTGGCCAAAATGAACATCGCCGCGTCTAAAGCGAAAGACGAACACGAGAAGGAAATATTAAAGGAACAGGCGCAAAAATACGAGAACATAGACATGGCTGTGGTAGTCAGTCAAAGCCAAAATGAGATTGCGGACATGGAGAAGTTTGGAATTGATATGCGGCCTCTCCGTTCTCGGATTTTGAATGAAGATTTGGAAACAAAATTTAAAGACCCGGACAGCAAACTGCGGATCGTTTTCGTCTGTGCTATGTGGATGACCGGCTTTGATGTGCCGAATCTATCGACTCTGTATCTTGATAAACCGCTCAAAAATCATACGCTTATGCAGACCATTGCCAGAGCGAACCGTGTCTACCCGGGTAAAACGAACGGACTCATCGTTGACTATATCGGCGTCTTCCGCAATTTGCAAAAAGCGCTCGCGATTTATGCGTCCACGAAAAGCGGCGATGATGAAATTATTCAGGACAAAAATGAATTAGTGGAAATACTTTTTTCTACGGTTTCCAAAACTCGCCAATTTTTAAAGACTCTTGAGCTTGATATCAACGACCTGCTTAAAGCAAAAGACGTTGAAAAAATTAGGCTTGTTGATGTGTTTACAAATCGGATATTGCAGGACGAAAAGACGAAACAGCAATATCTTGGATTTGCCGGGGATGCGGATAAATATTATCGGGCGGTCCTACCGGAACCGAAGGCGGAAGATTATTACCACGAAGTAACGGCATACAAAGTGATCGCATCACGAATACGGGAGGTTGTCGATAAGAATACTGACGTATCGCAGGTAAAAAAAGATTTGGAAAATCTGCTTGATCGTTCAATTCGGGCCGGGGAGTATGTGATTAAAGATGCGCCAAAGCTTAAAGATTTGAGTAAGGTTGATTTTGAAGCGTTGCGAAAATTTTTCAACGACTCGGATACGAAAAACATTGAAGCCGAACGCCTAAGCGCGGAGCTGGAAGAGAAGATCAAGGAAATGATTCGCAAGAACAAACTCCGCAAGCGTTTTCTCGACCGGCTTAATGAACTTCTGCAAGAATACAATAGCGGCGCGCACGATCTCGATGTTTTCTTCGATCAGCTGGTCGAACTAGCCAAAGAATTGAGCGTGGA
Organism: uncultured Candidatus Saccharibacteria bacterium; assembly: GCA_964623335.1. Classification (GTDB taxonomy): domain Bacteria; phylum Patescibacteriota; class Minisyncoccia; order Minisyncoccales; family UBA5738; genus UBA5738. Next base: position 5,414 of record CAZUST010000022.1, on the reverse strand, counting down.
AGACGCGCGGGCCGTTTCTGAAAATCTGACCGAAGAAGAACTGGCTGTATTTGACATTCTCCGCAAAGAAAATTTGAACCCAGCCGAGACTGATCAGGTTAAAAAAGTTGCCAAAGAGTTATTGGCGAAATTGAAAGCGGAAAAGCTGGTTTTAGATTGGAAGAAAAAAGAAGAAACGCGCGCTGATGTGAAGATAACCATTCGCGATATTATCTACGATAAGCTTCCGGACCCGGCATACACCGAACCGGACTGCGAAGATCGAGCCCAAAAGGTGTATTTCCATGTTTACGACAACTATGTGGACGAAAAAGTAAACGTTTACGCCTAAGAAAAGCAAGCGTTTGGATTTTTGTCAAAAAAAGTTAAAATTTCACCACTTGAAACTCAAAAACAGCGCGCCGCGGGAATGGAAGAGCAGGAGAAAATCATTGAAGCGAATAAAAAACTTATCGGTATAATGGAGCAAAAAATTTCTAATGTTTTAAGTGAAATATAACTCGTCAATTTTCAAGGATATATTTTTGACTGGAAAATAGGTACAATAAACTACCCCGAGGCAGAGCCTCGAGGTATTCCGACGCTTCGCTAAACGCTCCGCGATCGGAAAAGTTTGATTCCCCGCCATTCATCCCCGGGGCAAAGCCCCGAGGTATTCTGGCGGGTAAATAAAAATATGAAAAAAATAATTATCTTAATTTTTGGGTTGGTTGTTGTGTCGGCGGGAGCTTTTTATTTTTTCAACAATCAAAAATCAGATCAGACCCAAGAACAGGCGGTATTAGAACAGACTTTGGACATTTCAACTCAATATTTAGCTCTCAGGTATCAGACTGATAATGTCTTGATTGATGCCGAAAGTTTTGGTTCCTATGAAAAATGGAACGAAGAAATGACCCTAATTATCGGCGCTTGGAATAAACTGGAAAATGAAGCCGCTGATCTTGAAAAAAAATCCGAGGCTTTGCCGATTCAAGAACTCGGTTTCGGCCGGAGCAACACCGCCTATGCTTACGATCGCAATGAGATATCCAATGTTTTTGATAAAGCTCCGGCAGGGAAAAAAATCGCGACGCTGGCCAAGTATTTGGGCGTTGACGCCAAAAGGGCGCAAATGATTCTGAATCAAGATCAAAATCAAGTTACCGCGGATGCTTGGAATGAGGCGGGAGACACCCTTAACAAACTGGAGAAAAGCGCGGTTGTGATCAAGGACGGTTGCAAGATTGCCGGATTTGTCGGCACGACGGCTTTGACGGGCGGAAGCGCGGCCTTGTTGACCGGTTCGACCCTATCCAAAGCGGCAGTGATTGTTAGCGGCGCCGATTTAACGCTTGAGATCGGCAACGATGCGGCCAGCATTGCCCTGGGCAATAATAATAAAATTTCGGCCGTTATTGATGATGCCCGGAAAATAACCGAACCGGTATCGGGATTGTTAACCATAAGCACCATGCCCGGAAATTTAACCAAAGTAATTGAAAAACTGAATGCCATCAGTTTTACGGCGGAACAAATCAACAGCGGAGCGCAAGAGGGAAAGATTATTGGAATTGAAATTCCGGAAGTAAGCATTGACTCAAGCAACAGGTTTGAGAATATTAAAAAGTATAAAGGACCGGTCTATATCTCAAAAATTGAGCCGAATGAGGTCGATAAATGGTTAAGCGAAAACAATATAAAAGTTGAGCCGGAAACGAAGGCGGAAATAGAGGCAACACTTAAAATCTCGCAAATTTCCCAAGTTAACGCGAATAAAGAAACCGAAATGAATGAAAAAGCAGAAGATCAGACTGGAAAAAACAATACTGACTTGGCGGGAACCAAATGGAAAGGGGTATTGGTAAGCGCGTCAGGAGACGGCCAAAAAACCACATCCAACGATTTTGAAGTAACCCTGAATAAAGACAGCAGTTGCACTATGGGTGATATGGGCAAAGATACCGAAGATTCATCCTATACTTGGAGTCAGGAAGGCAGAAATATTAACATATTCGGCGAAAACAAAGAAAGCGGTTACTATGTGTTTGAGCTTTCTGGAAACACGCTGGTCTTCAGCAAGATTGTGGCTGAAGGTAAAGAGGTTATGGCAGGCGCCGATTTTATGGGTGGAAAAGCGCCGACAGGGATACTCTACAAGCAATAAACCACCGCGCGCCCAAGGCGGCGCGGTAGTTTGATTCCCCGCCTTCATCCCCGGGACAAAACCCGGAGTCTTCCGGCGGGTAAATAAACTGCCGCGCGCCCAAGCTGTCGCGGTATTCCTGCGGAAAAGTTTGTTAATCCCCCGCTTCGCTATCGCTGCGCTACAGCCCGGTAGTCAAAAAATCAAAAGTAGCCGTTAAAAGCACCGCGCCAAACGATGCTTTGCGTTTGAGGCAATGGATTTGAAATGTTATATTTGAATCGTATTCAAATATGACTTTTCAAACATTATGGACAGAAAAATTTCCGAAAAAAATATCCGCAAATTGACGCGGGCGGGAAAGGTGTCGCTGTCGCTCACCATTCCCCGCGAATTGGTGGTGGAATTGGGATGGCACACCGGCCAAAAAGTGACCGTAAAAAAACGCGGCCAAGGCATTTCGGTTGAGGATTGGAAAGAATGAAATTTCAAAGGTTCCAAAAGGTTGGTTTTAAATACGTATCTGGTATGTAAACTTAGATACCCTCATTTTTGTAAAAAAAATAACGACTATTTCGGTCGTTATCGGCAGTTATAAGTCGTTGCGCCAGCGGGCATAATACGATGAGCATTCCCATGTAATTAGCGCGAACATAAGGCATAAAATCGCACCCAAAAATGAAATAGAAACAATCCATCCTATATCATAATTGAAAATTATTTCATTTTCAGCAATCCTCTTAACCTCATAATTTTGGGGAATCCGATAAGCCTCTTCCCACTTTAAAGGTTTCGTGAGGTTCTTGTTTATACCCCAGAAATTGACAACAACCGAATTCCCATCGGTGGAATGGTCCTGCCGGTAGGTATATACGCTACCGGCACCGGCAGGTAATTGCCCAATGAAATAACTTTCATTTGGGGCAACCACCGGATTGGGATCGGCCATCATCGCCCGGTACCAAGGATCGCTCATCACAACCTCCATGGGAATAAATTGAATCCCCTTTGCGGCCGCCAACTCGTTGACTACAATGCTTCGAGGCGCCGCTATGTTTCCGGGCGGGAAAAAAGCCGCTTCAGCCATGAAATATCCGCAACCAAGGACTGCAATAACGAATATCGCCGCCACTATCTTCCCTACTTTTTCCACTTTTTCCATATTTAACCTCCTAAAGAACTTCGGCCTAAAAATATAATAAAATAACCATTTTGTCAAATTTTATCCTGCGCTGACTTTGCTGTTTTCTATGCAATTGTAGGCACAAAATTAAAAAGGGTCTATCCCTCGTTAATGCGAGGGATAGACCCTTTTTAATTTTAGATCCAGTTAGTGGTTACAATTCGCTTACGTTGACAATATCAAAAAAAAGTGATATCGTTTTACTAAAGAAACAACTTTGACGGGTATAACCGACAAAACAACTTATGGCAGATTCTAAAAAAAGTGGAGCAAAACGTTTTTATGAAAACCGCGGCGGCGGATTCAACCGGCAAAGCGCCGGCCGGCCGGCCTTTGCGCAAAAGAAATGGGACGGCCCCGGTCGCCCGGCCACAATGCATAAAGCCGTCTGCGCCAAATGCGGCAATTCTTGCGAAGTACCCTTTCGTCCGTTCAACAACCGGCTGGTATATTGCAACGACTGCTTTCGCGATCAAAAGGATACGGAAAACCGGAGCCGCAACAAGTTTCCGCAAAAAAATTATAACGACAACAAAAAATTCTTTAACCCCGCCCCTAAGATCAATTCCGGCGACGGAAGCGGCAATGAGCTAAGCAATGAGTTAAAAGACCAGTTGCGAATGTTGAACACAAAGATCGACCGGCTCGCCAAGGCAGTCGAAAAGATGACAAATATCGAAGTATCCTTGCCGGAAATTCAAACGGAAGAAACCGCTCGAATTTCTCCCGCCGCCAAAAACAAAAAAGCGGGCAAAAAGGTTTTCAAAAACTACAAAAGACCTTTCTAGGGCGGCGGGTTCAAACCAATCTCTTTTTTCTCATTGAACACCGTTTCTGCGGTGTTTTGAATTGAATAAGGCAATAGACTCGCCGCGAAAATATTTTCCCGGTAGGCCTGATATAAAAACATGAAAATAAAATCGGCTCAATTCACCAAGGGAATCAGCGACTGCGGCGCCATAGTTGACGATGGAATCCCCCAAATCGCGTTTATCGGCCGGTCCAACACGGGTAAATCAAGTGTCATTAATTCTTTGGTTAATAGCAGGGATTTGGCGCGGATAAGCGCTTTCCCCGGCCGCACCCGGCAAATTAATTTCTTTCTGGTTAACAATTCCGTATATTTTGTCGACTTGCCGGGATACGGCTACGCCAAATTGCCGCGCCAGGTAAAAGAAGGCATTCGGGCGATGATCAATAAATATTTTTTTATTTCCGATTGCGTTCAAAAAATCGTGGTTTTGATCATCGACGCCAAAGTCGGACCGACCAAAGATGATCGGGAATTCATTCTCGCGCTGGACGAATACAAAAAAAACGTTGTTATCGTGGCAAACAAAATAGACAAACTTAACAAAGAAAAGCAGGAAGACCGATTAAAAATGATAAAAGAAGCTATGGGAGGCCGCAAGGTAATTCCCTATTCGGCAAAAAAGAAAATTGGAATAAATGAATTATTGGCCGAAATATTATAGCGCGCGACAAAAAAACGGGATAATCCCGTTTTTTTGTCGGATTGGCGAAATATTTATTTCGCCTCTCCCGATTCCGTTTCTCCTTCCGGCTTTGCGGGTTGAGCTACCGGCTCGTTCTTCTTGTCATCGTCGTTATCGCTATACATGGCGCATTGACGTAATCAGAACCGTGCTGAGCCGCAAATCGCCGCCCGACACTAAATCCAAAAATACGTTTTAAATCGTACCTTGATACTGACACGAATCGCTCAGATAAGCAACAAAAAAATATTTTACCCGAGACCCCGTCCCCAAGTTAAGATTGGTTATTTCTTGAAGATCATCCGGTCCACAAAATAAAATCCCGCGCCGCCGACCAGATTGGCCGCAATCGCCCCGTACCATTCGGGAACCGTTGGCCACCTCAAAGGACTTCGGGTAAGATAAGCCACCGTCCCCGCTGAAAATATCGCCAATGTAGGCGTGCTCAACTGCCATCTTGCAAGATAAAGTAAATACTGTTTAATGAATTTCATATCTTTTTCGATTTGTTGGAGTACTTCAGTTTAAACCACAAACCGGATTCAGGCAATCATTAGTATTGTACAATGCAACATGAGCATGAAATGAAACTTGTTTCCGGCGCAAGATG
>CAZUST010000021.1:0-21253 GCA_964623335.1 uncultured Candidatus Saccharibacteria bacterium | reverse complement strand
CCAAGATACCGATAATCGCGATAACTACCAGCAATTCAATAAGCGTAAAACCCTTGCCTTTGCGTGATTCCATTTTTTTTTATTATTACAATCTGATAATTATTATAATCGACCTTTTGTTAAAAACAATCTGTGGATAACTTTTCTTTCAGATAACATTTATTTTAGCTTTCACAAAGCTTCTTTGCAATCATGTCTTTGCAATCATGCACCAATCATCATGCCAATCACTATCGCTTAAACGCTGTTCATCGAAGAATAAAGCGGTATCATTACCGACGCGACCACGCCTCCCACGACCAAGCCCAAAACCACGATCATTATTGGCTCGATCAACACCAACATTCCGTCGATCGCCCTATCGGTCTCTTTCTCGTAGAACGACACCATGATCAACAAACTTTTGTCCAAAGAACCGGTTTGTTCGCCCACTAAAACCATCTGCGAGAACATTGATGGGAATAATTCCGGATACATCGACAATATCGACGACATTGTTTGGCCCTTGCGCACGCCATCGCATGTTTTTATTATCGCGTTCTGGTAAACGACATTGCCCACAATCATCGCTGTAATTTCCAATGCCTGCGTAATTGGAATGCCGCCCGCGATTAAAGTCGACAAGTTGTCCGCGAACCGGCTTACATAAAGCATTTTTAGCATCCCGCCCAATACCGGCACCCTTAACGCCGTCCGGTCGAAAAATTCCTTGCCTTTTTTTGTCCGCTGTATCCGGCCTATCAAAACCGCGATCCCAACCATCGCCAACAGAACGATTATCCCGCCGATTCCCCGGATGAAATCCGTTATCCCCATGACCATTTTGGTCAAAAACGGCAACTCGCCCCCGTTGGTATTCAGCATTTCGGTAAGGTTTGGCATTACAAAATAGCTCAAAAGGAATAATACTCCCACCATCACCACTAGAATAACAACCGGGTAAACCATCGCCCCTTTAACTTTTCCGTTAAGATTGTACTGTTTCTCCAAATAATCCGCCAGATAATTGAATTGTTCCGACAAATTACCCGAAACCTCGCCCGCTTTCACCATTGCCACAAAAAAACTCGAGAAGATATCCGGATATTTGGCCAATGCCGTCGACAATGGCGAACCGGCCTCCACCGCTTGCGAAATTTTGATCACCTTTTCGCGGAAAGACTGATTACTGAGCTGGCCGCCGATCGTTCGCAATGATTCAACCAACGATACGTTAGCCTTGAACATTACCGCCAGCTGGCGCGAAAAAATCGCGATATCCTTTCCTGAAACCCCCTCAAAAAAATGAAGTTTATGCCTTAATTTTTCTTCATCTTTGCGCAGAAAAGTAACGAAAAGGCCGTCGTGACGCAACAATTCGGCGGCCGTTTCCGCCGTTGCGGCCTCCACGGAACCCGCTCTGATCTCGCCGTTTTTTGTCCTGGCTTGGTAAATGAATTTCATGGATTTCCAAACGAATCTCAAAAAAAATTTATATCAACGCTTCAAGCTCATGCGGATTGATCGAATACGACATCGCTTTCTCCAGCGTGATCTCGCCGCTCTTCACCAGCTGGGCCAGCGATTTATTAAGAGAGATCATTCCGCTTTTGGAAGAAGTTTCTATAACCAGCGGGATTTCATGTATTTTGTTCTCGCGGATAAGATTACCCACCGCGTAAGTGTTGAACAAAACTTCGCACGCCGGAATCATGTTCCCTTTACTTGAAAGCAGCAGTCTCTGCGACGCAACCCCTAAAAGCGAGGATGACAGCTGCGCCCGGATTTGCGACTGCTGTTCGGCCGGGAATGAATCCACGATACGGTGAATGCTTTGCGCCGCCGAATTCGTATGCAATGTGGCGAACACCAAATGGCCGGTTTCCGCCGCGGTCAACGCCGTACCGATAGTTTCGATATCGCGCATCTCGCCGATCATTATCACGTCCGGATCCTGGCGGAAAACCGACTTTAATGCCGCCGAAAATGTTTTAGTGTCGGAATTGATCTCGCGCTGCTCGATCACCGACGCGTCCGGTTTGAACAAATACTCGATCGGATCCTCGATTGTAATTATATGATCGCACCGCGAATGGTTAATCAGATCGACCAATGCCGCCAGAGTCGTGGATTTGCCGTGCGACGCCGGCCCGGTGATGATCACAAACCCTTGGGTCGCCTCGGCGAATTTCTGGATCACCGGCGGCAGCCTCAATTCCGAAATTGTCCTGATTTTTGTCGGAATCAAGCGCAAAGCGCATGAAATGCTGCCTTTCTGGAAAAAAATGTTTACCCTGAAACGCTCCTTATCTTGGTAGGAACAAGAAAAATCGATTTCTTTGTTTTCCAAAAATTGGTTTTGCTGATCGGCATTCATCAACGCGAACGCCAGTCCCTGGCTATCGCGCGCGGTCAAGCACGGCTCCTTGGGAATCGCCCAAAGTTCGCCATTAACGCGGACGATCGGTGGATAACCGGCTACCAAATGCAAATCGGAAGCTTCTTTTTGGATCGTCACGGCCAGATATTTTTCCAATAGTTGGGAATAATCAGTGCTGCTCATGTTGGTTTATTTACCTGCTATAACGCCTCGGAGTTAAACTCCGGGACTATTTGTTTACCCGCTGGTTTGGGGCGGGGAATCGAACTTTTTTAGCGTTAAAAATTATTTTACTTCTTTCGCGCCGCTTCATTTAAGATCTTGTTTATCTCATTGGCAACCTCGCTGGGAGTAAAATGCGCCTTGATCATGAAACCGGTCGCCCCCAAGTCCAATCCTTTCTTGATTTCTTCTTTTTGTCCCAAGTTTGACAAAATGATTATCTTTAAATCATTGACTTTGGGATTGGTTCCTTGCTCGCGCATCTCTTTTACGCGCTCCAGAATTTCCCAACCGTCCACCTGCGGTAACACGATATCCAATACCATCAGATCGTATTGATTTTCGTTGAGCTTGCGCAAACAATCCTCGCCCGTCATCGCCAGATCAATATCAAATCCCGCCTGCTTTAACTTCGTATTGTAAATATCCGACAGAAAAGGATCATCCTCCGCGACAAGCAACTTTTTCGGCGCGCCGTTTGTTTCGGTGCTCATATTTTTTTGATTATTTGGTTCCGATAGGGCGTATCGAATTTATATTTTTACAGGTGTTTCGCCTTCCAAGGTACGATCCCCGGATAACGGCTTTGGCGGAGCGAATGCTGCTAACGCGGCATTAAGAATATTTCCTCCAGGAGTAATTTATTTCACTGAAGGTTCCTCCTTAATTTATTTCCCCGCCGGAATACCTCGAGGCTCTGCCTCGGGGTAGTTTATTTCAAAGGTTTGCCCCGGGATTCGCCTTCGGATAAAAATTACGCTTCCGGCGCATACAATAGCCCTCATTAAAATTATAGCGCATAGCTCTCCAAAAAAGAAACAACACCCTCGCTTCTCCGGCAATTTATTTATTTTTGTCCACATCCGTAATCGCAGCCGTCATATCTTCCTCGGTCGCTTTTAATACTTCTTCGATCGTAGTCATGCCTCGCAATGCTTTCAATATTCCGTCTTGGCGCATCGTGATCAACCCCTGGCGCCTTCCCTCGGCCGCCAGCTTGCTCTCCGACAGGTCTTTTAAAACTATATCGCCAAGTTCCGGCGTCATTTCCAATGCCTCGAATATTCCAATCCGGCCCGTAAAACCCTGACGACTGCATTTGGGACATCCCACCGGTTCCCAAATATTTATCGGTTCAGTCAATTCAACCTCGGTGCGCGACTGCTCCGGAATGCTATTGAATTCATAAATTATCTTTTCCCTAAGAAAGCCCTGGGCTTCTACCTGTTTTTTACAGTGCGGACACAAGCGCCGCACCAAACGCTGAGCCAAGGCCAAGGATAACGTCGATGGAATCAGATAAGGTTGTATTTTTAGATCAACCAAGCGCGGAATGACGCCGAGAGAATCATTCGTATGGAGCGTCGATAACACTAAATGGCCTGTTAACGACGAATGTATGGTCAGCATCGCGGTTTCTTCGTCGCGGACCTCGCCCACCATGATCACATCCGGGTCTTGACGCAATATTGAGCGCAGCCCCGAAGCAAAATCAAACCCGATTTCCGGTTTAACTTGCGACTGATTTACCCCTTCACAAAAATACTCGACCGGATCTTCCAAGCTGATGATATTTATCTTGTCGCTATTAATCGTCTTCAAAACTGCGTACAAGGTCGTACTTTTACCCGAACCGGTCGGCCCGGTTACCAGCACCAGTCCAAAAGGCTCATCCACCGCTTTCCGCATTAACTCCAGATTACGGCCGTCCAAACCAAGATCCTCGAATGTTTTAAAACCGGCGTCCGGGTCCAAAATACGCATTACCACCTTCTCGCCCATCGCGGTCGGCAATGTGGAAACGCGGAAATCGATATTTCTGTTATCGATCTTCATCGAAAAACGGCCGTCTTGAGGCACGCGGTTCTCATCAATCTTCATGTTTGAAATGATCTTGATGCGCGCCAACACCGCGTTGGCGATATCCAATGGCAAAAATATCGAAGAATAAAGTTCGCCCATTACCCGGAAACGCACTCTCAATTTTGTCCGGCCGGGTTCGATATGGATATCCGAGGCATTGCCGTCAATCGCGTTGCGCACGATCACATTTACGATCTTGGCGATTGGCGCATCCTCAACATTGGAAATTACATCCATCTTCACCTTCTGCGCCGCGTCAACTTCGTTTTCTTCTTCCTGGAATTCTTCCAACGCTTTGCCGACTTCTTTCTTCAAGTCGCGATATTTCCCCATCAGCAGGGAAAATATCTTGGGCGTGATTAAAACAACCTGGTAAGAAAATTGATGCTCTCGCGCCAGGAATTTCAGCGCCTCCTGCGCTTTAAGATCGTCCGGATAAACCATCCCGATTATTATCTCTCCCTTTTTTTCATTTAACGGGATCATCCGGTAAAACTTGGCGGTTTCTTCCGGGACGGTCTTCAACACTTCCAACGACATCTCTTCGGGCGGCGTCGAAACGAAAGGAATACCCAATATCTCGCCCTTGATCTTGAATAAGTCATCCTCGGCGATCAATCCCTTGGATATCAACACTTCTTCCTCGGTCTTATTCGGATTGTTCTTCAGCTCCTCCTCAATCCCCACCGCCATGTCCGGAGTAAGAAAATTCCTTTCAATTAATTGTGTAATCAAAAAAGGCATTGTCGTTATTCTCAAGCATTATCTCCGCGCTCCAAGGTAGTTTATTCCCCGGCGACAGGTTGCAGTGTTACCGCGTTCTCGCCTCCGGCGGTTTCTTTTGTACTGGTCGCGTTTCCCTCCGCGAAAGGATTTTTTTTACCGATATTGGATTCATCGGCGGCCGGGATCTGCGGAAATAATTCCATCGAAATAATACGGTCGTCGTTCAAAATCTGGTATTCAAGTTGAACCTGCGACGAATTGGCCGTATTAAGCTCCACTGGTTCTTGCCAATATATTTTCCAGACAAAAAATCCAATCGCGGCCAATAATATTATAATTATCACCGCCGCGGTCAGCGATTTATTAATGTCCTGTTTTTGTTCAAAAGTGATCGCCATAATTACTTTTTATAATAATTAGCCGTCAGTTTGACTTTGAAATTCAATATCGGGTCGACCATTTCCGCTTCTTCATCTATTGTGCTTGCACCTTTCATGGTACCGCCGCTTTTACTGGAAGAAACGGCTTCGGATGCCTGGCTCGAATTGATCTCGATCGTGTTGGCGGCTATCAAGCGGCTGGAAAACTCCAAGCGCGCCAAAAAATCTTTAAAATTATTGTAACTGCCGATAAACTCGCCCTCGACAGGGTAGCTGCTAAGCGTAAGGATTTTCCTCTCCGTCTCCGTATCCCCCTCATTCCCCGCAATCGGTATCGCTCCGTTGCCGCTCCCGGAATAACCGATTGCTTTAACAATCAACCCCGATTGCATTGCCGCCGTTTGCGTGAAATTCATAAGTGCCGGCGCGTCGACCGAGGTCGGGAACGCGGACTCGATTTTTTCCAAATTGGCCTCATACTGGGAAAGCTCGATCGCCGCCTGGCTAAGTGCCGCAAAATATTCCTGGCGATTTTCGATTTCCGTGTTTTTTTCGGCGATCTTCATCTTGGTTGCCTGCAAATCGTTGTACTTAGGCAACACTAGAAAAAAACCCACTCCTACGGCAATCAAAATGATTGCGAACGCTTCCAAATAATTTCTTGACATTTTATTTTTTTAAATGGTTAGTTAACCGCCATATCGGGGTTTTGCGGTTCCTTCCTTAAATTGGACGTTTACTCCAAAATCTACTCCGCCATTTTCATTGATGACGGCATTACCCATCTCCACTTTGTTCAAAATATCGGTAGAAGACTCTAGTTTCGATATTTGCTGTCCAAGTATTTCAAAACTGCTTGCGTGTCCGGAAATCGATGCCGTCATAGCCGCGGAATCAATTTTACAATTTTTAAAATAAACCCCCGAAACTACCATGTTCTCCAACTTGGTAAATAATTCGCTGGACGCTTTCTGGGCCGCGATCAATTTTGAAAAATCATTTAATTCCTGTTGAACCTGTAAAACATTATTTTCCAAATTTCTTTCGTCTTCAGTTTTGTTTTTGGCCGCCTCAAAAGTCAGGCTTGCCAGCTCTTCATTTCCCTTCGACACTGAATATTGAAGATAAAAGAAAGTTCCCACGGTTATCGCGAGCGCCACTAACGTAATATAAAAAACTGCATTTTCCATAGACAAACCGGATTGTTGCTTTGAAGACATTTTGCTTAAACAGACGCGAACCCGTGTCCCTGCGAACGGCACCGGTCCGGCCGATTATTTTTTGATATGATTAATTGTTAAACCTATTTTTTATCTAACTCCAAGCCGCGGCGCGCCATTCCCACCGCCACCGAATACATCGGTCCGATCATTTTAAGTTCCTGGGTAAGACTGGCGGAATGCTCGATATTCGCGAACGGATCGGCAATCTCGATTTCGATTTTAAAATGGTCGGCGAACTGGTCTCTGATCTCGGAAACCGTGAACGCCCCGCCCGAAAAAATTATCCTCGCCACTTCCAGGTTGCTCAAACGGCGGTATTCGTTGAACATCATTTCAATTTCGCGGAATATTGGCGCCAAAAGATCGCTTAATATTTTTTTGATCGCGCCTCGTATCTCAGGATCCATATAGGGAATAAATCTTAAACCGTAGTCCTGTTTCAAATTGGCAGCCGCTTCCGGATCTAGCGGCAGTCTGTCGATCAATCCATCGGCCAAATAAGCGCTTCCCCGATCAAAGCTATGGGAATAACGCAAAACGCGATTTTCGATCAAACTGCAAACCGTGCTCTGCGCTCCGATATCAACCAAGCAAACCGGCCGGGTTTCGGTCGGCGGCACCAATGCCTGCGTCAAACCGAACATTTCCGCCTCCAGTAATGATATTTCCAACTTCGCCTTTGTTGCTATCTCTTTATAACGAGCGATTATTTCGTTCGGAATCGCCGCGACCGTCACCTCGATCTTTTGCGACATATCGGCACTTCCTCCCACTAGCTGCCAATCCACGGTTACCTTATCCATCGGAAGCGGTATATGCTGCCGCGCCTCGAATACCACCGCTTCCGGCAGTTCTTTTTTGCTCATCGGCGGCAAAGTGAAATTCGTGAAAAAAGTTGAAAAATCCGGAATTGAAAAAGCGCACAGTTTCGTCTTTATCTTTGTCTCCGAAATTATTGCCCGGATCACCTCCGCTATCTCGTCCGCCGAAAACACCGCCATTGCCTTGCCGGTTAATTTGGGAACATCGGTTTCCAGCAAGTCGAGTTCGATCCCGCCATAATTTGATAAACCTATTTTCCGGCCGGATCTTTCAAGCTCAACTATTCTTACCGAAGCGGTACCGACATCGATACCCAGGAATTTTTTCGTGAACAGTTTAGGCAACACAAGATTAAACCTATTACTTGTTTTCGATTCTGTATTTTTATGGTTACTTATATTATATCTATAAACAAGCTAAACAACAATATGTGCAAAATTTGCAAAAACCTGGTTATTGAAATATTGTTTCCCGCCGAATGTTTTTTTTGCAAAAATCCCAAAACTTTTCTTTGCGCCGACTGTGCCGCCCTGCTCGACATCAATCAAAAACACCGGCCCGACCGCGCCAACAAATATCTTGACGATATTTACGCTGCCGGCAGCTACGATAATAAATATTTAAAACGCCTCATCTCCGCCTTCAAGTACGAACCGTTTCTGAAATCCCTGGGAACGCCGCTGGCCGATCTTATTGCCGATCATTTTTTACTTTCCCAAACCGCGCCCGACCGGAACGCGATCGTTGTTCCTGTGCCATTGGCTCGCAAACGCCTGCGCTGGCGCGGCTATAACCAAGCGCAAATTATTGCCCAAAAACTGGGCGCGCGCTGGCAAATTCCGGTATGCCTTGATGTTTTGAGCCGGATTCGTGAAACCGAAAATCAGGCCTGGCTTAGCGGGAATGAACGGCGCGAAAATATCAAAGCGGCTTTCGCTTGTCCCAGCCCGTCAGAAATAAAGAATAAAACCATCTATTTGGTAGACGATGTGGTTACGACCGGCGCCACTATGGACGAATGCGCGAAAATATTGAAAAAAAATGGCGCCGTTCAAGTTATTGGCCTGGCTCTTGCCCGCGCCGAACAATAAAATCATGAACCTTGGCCGGACATTACCGCTTTTTTCGCCTCACGATTATAATCGCCGTTTTGTTATCGAAACGTATCATCCGATGGCAGGGTATGGCCGGATCGTAATTGGTATGCAAAATATTACCTGCCGCCCGATACGCTTTTGGCATTTCTGCCAATTCGGCAGCTTGCTTGCAGGCTGATGTCCTACCCCTTCAGGATTTTTACTGCCTCAAATACATTTTCCGTAAAAAAATATTCCCCGAATGTGTTTCGATATCGCGAAGTGTTTTAACCCCGCGGATCGATCAAAAGAACGCCATTTGGGAAATCCTCGAAATCCGTAACCTTAAGGCAAGACCTTAAGTAATTACGGATTTTAAACATTTTTAATCGTTATTTCCGGCACTGCCGGTATTTTCTTGGAATATTGCAATAAATATTTTTTACCCCGCGCCGCAACCTCGTCCCAGGTAATATTATCCCCGAAATTCCGGCCGATTACCGTCGGACCCGGAAAATTTACCGGCTCCAGCAACACGTCGCCGGCTTTGACTGACTTGTTCATCTTCTCGCAATCGTTTTTATCCCGCGCTACCGCGATCAATGTTCTTCCTTCCCATATCGGCCGGCAAAAACGCAGCAACCGCGCGTCACTGGCATCGAAATTAGGTTTTATCGAAATAAGTTTTTTCATCCGTTGGCCGTACTCCGGGTCAGTCAAAATACAACCGCCGCCCGGTTGGGGAATATCTTTAATGTCAAAATGCTTTGCCAATTCATACTGTACCGTCCGTGTTCGACCCGAAATCCCGCGCAATCTCTCGCGATTCACCAGCCCTTTTTCTTCCGCCTCGGTTGGCGGAAAAAACTTGGCCGACAACGGCCGCAACAATTTTCCCGCCAAGCCCGCTTCTCTCTCGAGAATGTCCAATGACTGGCGGTTTTGTGACATCGGCCGCTCGCCCAGCACCTCGCCCGTCGCGATAAGATCGTAACCTTCGGCTTCCATTATCTTCTTGGCGGTTTTCAACATTAATAAATGGCAATCGATGCATGGATTAACTCCCGCGCCTCTTCCAAAACGTGGATTTTTCACTATTTCCAAATGGGCGGCTGCAATATCTTCTATTCGCAACGGCAACCCGATCTGCGCCGCCGCTTTTTTTGCCTGATCGCAGGAAAAAAAATAGCTTTCAAAGCAAACTAAGGTAACTTTGATGTCTTGTTCTTCCAAAACTTTCGCCGCCAGTATCGAATCCAGCCCGCCCGACATCAATAACAACGCCTTTATTTCCTTGTTTGCGTTATTCATGAAAGCTTTCCTTTTTATCCAGAAATTCATTGGCTTTCGAAATTACTTTCCGCGCGTTTTCGAATGACAGCATCCGGCACGCGTCTTTATACGGCAGCCAGATAAAATCATCGTGTTCTCCCGAGAGCCTTATCGTTTCGGTTTTGGTCTGAACCAGCTTAAAACTGACTATTTTAAAAATTACTTTCCCCTCGTAACGGAAAAAATATTTCATCGTTTCATGAAATCCGTCCCTGAACTCCAAATCGCTGATACCGGTTTCTTCTTCCGTCTCGCGCATTATGGTTTTCACCTCTGATTCCCCCTTCTCCACGTGGCCTTTGGCAAAATCCCAATAATCCCGGTTCGACCGGTGGGTCATCGACGGGTAATGAAGCAATAAATACTTTATCTGGCCGTTATCGCGACGATAAATTACCGCGCCGGCGGATCTTTCTAATGGCATAAAAATTTTATGATCGTTTTAATTTACCAAGCATTTTTTCAACCGGATAAGTATTAATGATATCGGACTTTTCCGACCAACCTCGGCGCGCTTGGGCGATGCCGTATTCGGCAAATCCCATCTGACCCGTCTGGTGCGCGTCGGTATTGATCACCATCAGTACGCCCCGCTCTTTGGCGTAGCGGATGTGCTGATCGTCCAAATCCAACCGATCCGGATGTGAATTGATTTCCAAAACCGTACCGGTGCGTCTGGCGGCCGCGCAAATCGCCTCAAAATCAATCCGATACTCGGCCCGCCGCATTAATAATCTTCCCGTCGGATGGGAAATTATATCGACATTCGGATTTTCCATCGCCCTGATCAATCGCTGTGTCATTTTGGCTTCGTCCAGTGAAAAGCTGGAATGTACCCCCGCGATTACAAAATCCAATTGCGCCAATGTCCCATCATCAATATCGATCGACCCGTCCGGCATGATATTCGCTTCGCATCCTTTCAATATGCGGAAATCTCTCTTCCCTTTTTCTAACGAACGGTTCAATTTGTCAATATAAACATTGCGCTCGGCCAATTGCTTCTCGTCCAAACCATTTTCAATGCGTAAAAACTTGGTATGATCGGCAATCCCCACATAACGATAACCTCGTCTCCGGGCGCTTTCAGCGATCTCTTCAATTGAATTTTCTCCGCCATCCCAATCCGAATGGCAATGCATATCGCCTGACAAATCCCCATAGCCGATCAATTTGGGCAGTTTCTTTGCCCGCGCCGCTTCCACTTCGCCCGCATCTTCGCGTAACTCCGGCGCGACGTATTCCATCCCCAGATATTCATAAATTTCCTTTTCGGTCCGCCCCGCTACCAGCTTGTCTTGCTTGAACAATCCGTACTCGGATAATTTCAAACCTCTTTCCTGAGCCAACCGCCTGATCACGATGTTATGTTCTTTGGAACCGGTAAAATATTGCATTGCCGCGCCGTATGATTCGGGCGGCAATACGCGCAGATCCGCGTTGAATCCTCCCGCCATCCGCACCGCTGACTTGGTATCTCCCCTGCCCCATACTTTTTCCACTCCGGGCATTGTTACGAAAGCATCCATCACTGCCGCCACCCCCTTTGGTCCGGCCGCCGGTTTGACAATCGCCAGGATATCAATATCGCCAATCGTCTCTTTGCGCCGCCGCAACGACCCAACCGCGTCCACAGTCGCAATTTCTTTAAGTCCGGCTAAACGGCCCAGAATTTCTTCGGCTAAAGGCATCGCCTCGCCCAATAAAAACCTCCCTCGGGATTTCTTGCGGAACTCGATTCCTTGCAAAATATTTTTTTCCGAAGTTTCACCGAAACCTTCCAACGCGGCAATTTTATGTTCTTTGGCCGCTTTTTCCAAATCCTGCAGATTCCTGATCTTCAACTCGCGGAACAGAATCTTGGCCCGCCGCGGTCCGATTCCTTGCACCGAAGTCAATTCCGCCAGATCTGCGGGTAAGCGGCGCCTTAATTCCTCGTAATATTCGATTTTACCTTTCAAAATGAATTCCTCGATCTTTTGGGCGATACTTTTTCCCACGCCCGGAATATCTTCCAAATCTTTCAAGCCGCCTCTTTTATAAATATCGATCGCATCTTCTTCCAAGCTCTCGAGCGTCATCGCCGCGCGGCGGTACGCCGTCGGTTTAAAATCGACGTCCAACGCGTCCAAAAAATCCGCGATCTCAAAAAATATTTTTGCCAGCTTTTGGTTGATCATCAAAAATATATTTTCAATAGGCTTGCCGCGTAAATATTTACGCGGCGAAATTTTCAGATTTCGCCCGAACCGAATGAGGAATATCTGCTCGCAGTCTCGTTTTATAAAAACGAGGGAAGTCAGCGCCGCCGAAATATGGAAATTGCGGTGGGAAATATTTACGCAGCCGGTCTGATTATGTGTTTCGCCCGCCGCGGTTTGAAAACGCGGCGGACAGCCTTGGCAAGGCGGAGCCGCCAACGCGGCATCAAGGATGCACCTTTCAAAAACACTCGCGGAACGCCTAAGGAATTCTTATTCCGTCGGTTCCCAAAGGCTTGTCCCGGAGTTCGCCTCGGGATAAAATTATGAAGCGATTATTTATGGTCATTGCTTCTTTGCGTTAGCTCTCTAAAACTGAAATAAAGTCCGTGGCCGGCAAATTTCTCGAAATCATTGCGGATCGCCAACAACACCGCCGAACCTATGATCCCGGCCGCTCCTACCGTTATAAATACCGGCGCGAAACCAAACCGCGTAATCGCCCAGCCGCCGGCGATCCCGGCCAAACCTGCGCCGATCCCCACCGACATCGCGCTTATGCCCCATTCGGTCGATTCGCGCCCTTTATCGATATGGCGCGTAAATATCGCCGACCACCCCGAATTGCTCATCGCCAGCCCCGCGCCCCGCGCCGCCTCAAGCAGGTAGATCTGCCAGATATTGGTTGCGAATATATAACCGAACGGCACCAATGACGCGAAAAACAATCCGGCGACCATAAAAAAGTAATCACTCTTCTCATTGGGCCGGCTATCCAAGAATACGCCGCAAATTATCCTTAGCAAAGAACTGACGATCAAGTACACCGCTTCCGCGATCCCTACCGCCATGATACTGCCGCCCTCGATGTTATTCATCACAAAAACCGCGAATGCCGGTAAAATCAATCCCCAGCCCGAATAAAAAATAAAATCCGAAACCAACAGGTAACGGATTATTTTGTTCACGTTGATTTTTACCATACCCTGTTGTTTATTCCCTCACTTAAGCCTAGCTTGCGGTCAAATAACCGTCAAGGCATGCCTTGCGCAATGCCAATAATATGTTCACTCTTGCCATCTACGCAAAAAAATACCGATTTTTTCGGTCATGATCATTTTGCTGGAAACAAGGAACGATTGACAAAAAAAACCGGGAGCATAGAATAGAATTAATATAAATTTTTGTTCTTGATATTACGTTCGCGCTCTCTGATTTCCGCAGGCTTTTTAAAAAAACCGCGAAGGCGGCGAACTCGCCGGCTTTCCAATCAACTTGCTAGACCAAAAAGATTTTACCGCTTTCAAAAACGGCGACATCTTCCGGGCAAGCCAAAAATATGCTGGAAGAAAAAAGCTATTATCTGACGCGCCAGGGTTTGAAAAAAATTAAGAAGGAATACGAAGAGCTGAAACAAATCAAACTTTCGAAAACGAAAGGCGAAGTTCCGGGCGTGCTTCATTCCGAAGACGTCAACCCGGAATTTTTGGCCTTGCAGGAAGATTTGGGATTGTTAGATATAAAGATGGCCGAGCTCGAAATGATCATCAAGAACGCTCGCCTGATAAAAGCTCCCGGAAAAAACAGCCGGGCAACGGTTGATCTGGGAGCAAAAGTCCTTGTCAACGTCAACGGCCGCGACAACGAATTTACTATCGTGGGTACGCTGGAAGCCGACCCCAACCTTGGAAAAATCTCCAATGAATCCCCTGTCGGCAAAATACTGATCGGAAAAATGGTGGGCGACCAAGTCGTCCTTCCCGCCCCGGAAAAAAATATCTACAAGATCAAAAAGATTTCCTATAACGAGTCTTAGCCTGTATCAAAACAAAAATCGCGCCTCATTGGTGCGATTTTTGTTTTGTTTTCATTAATTCCGCGGCGTAGCAATCGCAAAGCGGAGGACTAATAAACTTTCCCGCGGAAATACCGCGGCGCCTTGGGCGCGCGGTAGTTTATTTCCCCGCCGGAAGACACGGAGGGGATGAAGGCGGGGAATCAAACTTTTCCGTTAGGAAGTTTATTGCTGGTCTTTACAGCTCTCGTTATGGCAATTCAACATCTTCTTCACCGCCGCCCCGTCTCTTAATGATTACGATAACGACTACGATAACGACTACCAATACGATTCCGATCAACAAAAGCACCACCCAGCTGTTATCCGCCGGTTTCACGTTGGCGCAATCCGAATCAACATCGTCGCCGCTCAAAGGACAATCGGGATCGCAAATGCAATCGGATATCTTGTCGCAAGCGCCGTCTTTCTTGCTGGTTGTTATATCCTCGCATTCAACGGGCTTTATCTCCTCTTTTACCTTTTGGCAAGCCCCATCCTGGCAAATTTTCCCATCTTTGCAATCGCTATCCTTCTCGCACCTTATCTCCGTGTCTTCATCGTCTTGATTCGCGTTGGCATCTTTATAAATAAAACTCGCGATCTCCGAAGAATCGTCTTTGTTTCCTTGCTTATCGGCGCAACGGACGTAAAAAGTATATTGTCCGAATTTATCCAGCGTTATCGTCGCCTGTTGCAACAAACCGTCGTTCGTATTGAACTTTTCTTCCATGTCGTCGTATTCGACATCTTCCGTCGAATAACGGCAATCAGCCGCCCTATCGGTCTGCAGGATCAACGCCACATTCTTCTGATATATCGTTCCGCCTGCGGGTTGGAGATTCGATATTTTGGGTCCCTCCACTATCGGGATCACGTAAGTAAAACTTATCTGGCTCGATGCCGAACTTTTATTGCCCGCGTCATCCTTGCAACGGACATAATAAGTATAGGAACCCGCCTGGCTTAAAGCGATTAATTTGGAAAAATTCTTTCCGGTGGCGTCCGCGTCGAACATGTTTGCCATCGAATCGAAATCAAGATCAGCCTTATCGTATTTGCAAGTAGCTTTCTCATCGGTAATGCAGGAGATCGTTGTCGTTGCTTCTTTAACGTCACCGATCGGAAACAAACTGGAAATTACCGGTGCTGTCGTATCCTTTGCCTTTACCACTGTCGTGCTCCCGCTGCCCGATCCGGTATTGATCGGAGTCCTTGACGCGTAACGGAAACTGATTTTGGCGGGATTGGGATTCGCATTGCCCGCGTCATCCTTGCAACGGACATAAACCACGTAATAACCATACTGTGAAAGCGTTTGCGATACAGTATGATAATAACGGTTCTCGGTCGTAAACGACAATGTCATCGTATCGTAAGTCTTGTCGTACCAGCTGTAACGGCAAGTTGCCGGTTCGCTCGTCGCCACCGATAACGTGATATAGGAATCATAAATCGTTCCCGACGGCAAAGGCGAAGAAATCGTCGGCGGAGTCGTATCGCCGCCTCCGGTCGATTGGGTAACGCAGCTTCCGCTTTGGCATTTTTGCCCCGAAGCGCAATCGCCGTCAGTACTGCACCCGCCGCTCGGTTTAAGGTCCCCCACATTGAATTTGAATTGCGTGCTCGTGTTGTTGTCTCGCTCCATAAAATCCTTGCACCGCGCATAATATGTGTAAGAACCTTTGTCCAGCGTCCCCAGCGAGGCATAATGGTAAAGACCGTCCGGGGTAGTCATCTGATCGCTCATACTGTCATAATCCTCATCTTCCGTCGAATAACGGCATCGCGCCAAATCCTGTGTATCCATCGTCAACTTCACGTTTGCGTTTGTAACCAACCCCTGGGGATTGGCATTCATCGTTACCGGACCGTCGTCGGCTGAAACATAATTGAAAATCAAAACCGCGGCCGCCGCCGGCAAGATTAAAAACTTCCATTTTCCCGAAATAATGTTATTGAAGGGCATAATAATTATTGATATGTTCGAATTTTGAATTTTGATTCTAAAATGTTTTTAACCGAAATTACCCTTTTTGAATATTATCCGGCAAATTGCCCGCCTAATCAAGACCAACTGCTCGACGGCCTCGATTCTGTCTTAATCATTCACCGTAAATTTAATTTGCGTCGAAGCATTATTGATCTTCCCGTCTTTTCCGCAACGGACATAAAAAGTGAAATTGCCGTTAATAAGATCACAAACCTTTTGATTATAAGTACCGTCGCCCATTTCCTGCAATTGATACGGCATATCGGCAAAATCGACATCGTCGCGCCCGAATTTGCAAGTCGCGCCCTTATCAGTTTCAACCGACAGAAAAGCGCTGCTGTCGTGGATCGTTCCCGACGGGCTGGTTGAGGTGATATCCGGCCCCTGGCTGCTTTCCGGGTTATAAGATACCTTCACGTCCACCAGGCCAAAGATCATGTAATCGTATTTAACGATATCTTTATTAAAAGTACTGTTCACCGATTGGCGGATACCGGCCTCAATCACCGCCTTACCGGTATCTACCGGCAGGAATCCCGATTTATATTCGTAATAGATCGACTGGTTGTTGATCTTGGTGATTACATAATAGCGGGCATCAGCATTCAGATTTACCGGATTAATATCGGCACACGCCCAATCGCCGGTCCCGGTAATTGAAGTTTTGGCCAGTTCTTTATACGAACCGTCATACAAATACACATCGTTGGCTTGCCCCTTAGTAAAATAAGCGCACAACTCGGTCGCGGTCCCGTCTTCGCCAACACTGAACTGGTAACCGGCAAACCAGTCAACTTTGTCAAACTTTTCGCGCGTCCCCTTTTCCACCGCTTGCCAAAGGTATGAACTGTCATTCTTGCCGCTCCCCAATGCCGACCGGTCGCTGTCGTTTACGCGGTCGTTGGAAACCAGACTCGCGCAAGCACTGGCGCCATTATTGATCGCGACCGTAAAGATTATCGGTGTTGTATCGGAATTCGTCTCGCCCGACGCCAAGTCCTTGCAAACGACATGATAGGAATAATTTCCGTTTGTTAAACCGGAAATTACCGCGCCATGGGCAGTCGAACCGGTTGTTGAAAACGCCGTGCCGTTCCCGTATGCGAAACTGGTTTTTGAATACTGGCAATTCGCCGGCGCTTTTGTGGTTACCGAAAGAATCACTTCGCTGTTGGTTTGATAACCCGCGGTAATATTTGTGATCTCCGGCTGGCTATTGACCGTATCCGGCCGGTCAAGCGTTGTAATGATTTCCAGCTGGCTGCTGGTCATCCCTTTGTTGTTGTCTTTACAAATCGCGTAAAAAGTATAAGTTGCGTCGGCAAGCGCCGCGATCGACACGCTATGGCTGTAATTATCGTTGGTTGTCATGGGAGTGCCATTGGCAAAACTAAATCCGCTTGTCGTCGAATAACGGCAGATCGACTCAAAATTGGTCGTTACCGCCAAAACCGGCGCGATTCCCGTTTGTTTTGCCGCCGTAATATTGGAAACCGTCAGGAAATTATCATCTTCCGCGAGATTTACCGCGAAAGCAATTTTAAACGCGTTGCTTGCCGCCTTGGTCGCCGCATCCTGGCAAACTACGTAATAAGTATAATTGCCGTTGGTTAATCCGATAAGATCGTTATTGTGGCTATAGCCGCCCGTCGTTGAGAAACCGGTTCCGTTCCCGAACGTAAACCCGCCGCCCTTGTTAAATTCGCATTTCGCGGGACGGTCGGTATTTACCGCCAAAGTCGCCGTCGTTGAAGTTATAATCGTGTTGGTATTATTGGAAACCATCGGCGCATTGGCCGGATCAAGCGCCGGATCAATAATGGTTTTACCGATCTTCGTAAATGTAAATTCTTCCGAGCGCGTAATTATATTACCGTTACTATCAACCTTAGCGATATAGGCTCTGTGCGCTCCATCATCCAATACACTATCTACGATATACGACCATTTCCCATCCGCATCCGATATAATCTCGCCTGTAATTTGGACCGAATAAATAAATATTACCAAGTTGGCCAATGGTTCTCCTTCACCGCTCAAACGTACGCCCGTTGAACCATCGCTCAATGTAACACTCGTAGCCTTTTTAATCGAATAAGTACCGCTGTCATCCGCGCTGGTTATCCATGGATCTTGATAAATAACTTTCCTGCTATTATTGTTGGTATTGCTGGTATTATTGGTATTGGTATTGGTATTGGTATTGTTGGTATTGTTGGTATTGGTGTTTGTCGTGTTAGCTGTACTAACATTAAAACTCGACGAACTTCCCGATGACGAATTTGATCCCGAACTCGAACCCATTCCATAGTTACCCGCGCTCGTATCGTTTAACCAACTATCCGCGCCAAACGCCTCCTTACATACGGAAACATCCGAAGATGATGTCACCATCCCTTCCATATATCCCGTCGCGTCGCCACTGACCAAGTTTAACGGCTCACCGTTGCCGCCCAGATATTTGATATTCCCCGCGCTGGCATCGTACCAAAGGCCAAGCTCTTTATTGTAAACATCCGTTGCCCCCCCATAAACCGATTTGCACCATTCTTGCAAAGCTGTTTGGCCGCCGCTCGATGTCGCCTGCCAGCTGTCAACCGTAGTGTACGCGTCCTGTAAAAGATTATTGAAAATGGTTTGCTCTTGAGCATCGCCGGTACCAAGGGTTTTCCCTTCCTCGGCAAGCTGCTGAACCGCCTGAAACTGCACGCTTCCCGTCCCGCCCGAACTCGTATAAGCCTGCTCAAGAAATTCCATGAAAGTCGGCGTCGTACTCGAAAATTTATTCTGGGAAGTCGCCATTGCGTACGAAATTAGCGCATTCTGAAAATCCTTATCTGTCCACGCCCCGGTTAACATTGCTTTTGCCGCCGCCACCGGATCAAACGCCGCTCCTCCTCCTTCGCCACTGCCGCCCAAAGGAAAACCGCCCCAACCGGTAAGACCGCTCGACATCTGAATCCCTGTCGAACTTGTCCAAGCGATCGCCGCCGGCGCCATTGCCATCAAAACAACCGCCACAGCCATGATCGCCGCCGGCATAAAGGAGTTGATTTTAGGGATCATTTTTCTTGAATTGATATTTCCGGATACATTTAATTGCTTACCGTAAACTTGATTGGTTTCGAAGCGTCGTTAGCATCTCCGTTCTTTTTGCAACGAACATAGAAAGTAAAGTCTCCCTCGTCCAAATTACAAACCAACTGGCTGTACATACCGTCATTTATTTCCGGAAGAGCATATCCCATATCATCAAAATCGACATCGTCGCGCCCGAATTTGCAAGTCGCGCCCTTATCAGTTTCAACCGACAGAAAAGCGCTGCTGTCGTGGATCGTTCCCGACGGGCTGGTTGAGGTGATATCCGGCCCCTGGCTGCTTTCCGGGTTATAAGATACCTTCACGTCCACCAGGCCAAAGATCATGTAATCGTATTTAACGATATCTTTATTAAAAGTACTGTTCACCGATTGGCGGATACCGGCCTCAATCACCGCCTTACCGGTATCTACCGGCAGAAATCCCGATTTATATTCGTAATAGATCGACTGGTTATTGATCTTGGTAATTACATAATAGCGGGCATCGGCTTGCAAACTGACCGGGTCGATCTTAACACACGCCCAATCCTCGGTCCCGGTAACCTCGGCCGTTGCCAATGCTTTATAAGAACCGTTGAAAAGCGTTACGTTGTTTTTTTCACCCTTCGTGAAATAACCGCAAAGTTCCGACGCAGTACCATCTTCCCCGACGCTGAACTGGTAACCGGCAAACCAATCCACCTGGTCGAATTTTTCCCGCGTTCCGTTTTCCACCGCCTGCCAAAGGTATGAACTGTCATTCTTGCCGCTCCCCAATGCCGACCGGTCGCTGTCGTTTACGCGGTCGTTGGAAACCAGATTCGCGCAACTGCTGGCCCTATTGTCGATATCCAGCGTGAAAATCACTTGAGTCGCCGTTGAATTATATTCGCCCGACGCCAAGTCCCTGCAAACAACATAATAGGAATGTTGCCCGTTTTCCAAGCCCGAAAAAGCAACGCTATGGGTTATTGATCCCGTCGTCGTAAATGCCATTCCGCTACCCCACGTAAAATTGCCGGTACTGTACTGGCAATTCGCCGCTTTTTCGGTTTTTATTGAAATCGTCGCCGGACTTGCTGTCTGGTAAGCCATCGTATCAATCGTGATTTTAGGCTGATCGTTGACCGCTTCCGGACGGTCGATCGTCGTTGTTACCGCCAGCTGGCTGCTGGCGGCATTCGTGGCATTCGATTTGCAAACCACGTAAAAAGTATAAGTTGCGTCCGTAAGCGCCGCGATCGAAACATTATGGGCGTAACCGTTGCCGGTAGTCAGCAAACTGCCGCTGTCAAACGCAAAACCGGCAGTAGTCGAATACCGGCAAACCGATGGCAAATCCGTAGTTACCGCCAAAACCGGCGCCGCCTCCGTTTGCGTTGACGCGGTTACGTTGGAAACATGAGGCGCATTATCCGCGCCGGACGAAAGATCAACGGTAAAACTGATCTTAAAGGCATTACTTACCGCCTTGGTCGCCGCATCCTGGCAAACTACGTAATAAGCATAATTGCCGTTGGCTAATCCGATAAGATCGTTATTATGGCTATAGCCTCCCGTCGTTGAGAAACCGGTTCCATTCCCGAACGTAAACCCGCTACCTTTGTTGAATTCGCATTTCGCGGGACGGTCGGTATTTACCGCCAAAGTCGAAATCGCGCTGGTCAAGGTCGCATCGGTATTATTGGAAATTACCGGTTTATTATTATCATCAAGCGCGAGATCAACATTAACCGAAACCGTTGTCGCGGCGCTCACCCCGCCGGTCGCGATGTCCTTGCAAACCACGTAATAAGTATAACTTCCCGTCGTCAATGAATATAATTTCGCGCTGTGCGAAGTTTCACCCGTTGTATCAAAAGTCGATCCGTTACCGTAAGTAAACGGCGCGCCTTGCTTATATTGGCAACCCACGCTCCGATTGGTGGTAACAGTCAAATTAAAAGTTGATTTTATCTGATTGCTGCCGGTTGTGTTGGTAATTATCGGCACAATCTCCGCGACCGCCTTGCATGTCCCGTTCTGGCAAGTTTTACCTGACGCGCAATCGCTATCGCTGCTGCATGATGTTGAAGTCGTTGTTAAAGCCGCTTTACATGTCCCGTTCTGGCAAGTTTGTCCGGACGCGCAATCGCTATCGCT
>CAZUST010000020.1:0-23641 GCA_964623335.1 uncultured Candidatus Saccharibacteria bacterium | reverse complement strand
CCTGATGAGTTATAGTGCGCACAATACACATTACCTGACGAATCAACGGCTATGCTGTTTCCATTGGCTACGTCCGTCTTACTCCAAACTTCCCCGGCATAAAAACCTCTTGTGTAATCAATTACTATCTGTGCATCGCAGGGACTATGTGTTCGCTGATAGTTGTAATTATCCCAAGTGTAAATTTTTGCCATTATATTTCACATCCACTAATAGTGACTGTCAGTTTTGACGCAACATCGGCAATCCCTGACAAGAAATCTCCTGCAGTATCCATCACAAGATAAAGATTTCCAATTGAAACCGAATCTTTGGAATTGATTATTGATCCGGTGGGTATAATCCGGTTTGCGTCGCCCGCTACGCCCCCATTTGGCACAAGCGATATCCCAAACGTATGCGCTGCAGCCGTGTCAGTGTTGGCAATCATAATATGTAGAATAATCCATCTTTTGTCTTGGGGGACGGTTGCAAGCGTAGTTTCCGAATCCGAAAGCTGCCCTTGATAAAGTCGTTTTGCGTTTGTAAGCAAATCAGCCAAAAATTTCACCTCAATTCAAAAGGGGGCGAAGCCCCCCTCATCTTAATACAACGGGAACACCAAAATCCCGTTAGCGTCAATCGTAATAGTCAGCGTCCCGCTGCTACCGCTTGACTGATTGCCCCCAAAGTTGATGTAAGCCAAATAAGGCTTGGATACTGGCGAAGTGGCCGAATCATCATAAAAAGCGACGTATTGAAAAGACAGAACCCCGCTGACTTCCCAAGAAGGATTGGCGGCGCCGATGTTCAAAACCCCGTATCCACATTCTGCCCAGGTAACAGTCCCGTCTACAACAGTAGCGCCTATATCGGTAGGCCAGGTTGGTTCAGACGCGCCCGTTGTCCCGGCCGCAGTGCAGCGGTAGACATGGCCGTTGCCGACCGTAGGTCTAACAATATCGCCGACGCTGTAAGCCGTTTCCGCTGCCCATACCTGTGCATAGCTGTTAGCGGCGGCATAAGTATTTGTTTTAGACGCAAGAGTGGCCCCGCCCTGGGTGTAGCCGTTTTCAGTAGTTAATTCGTTTGTATTGCTATAGCCTGTTTCGCTGTCAGGCGCAGGAGTCCAGTCCGAAGTATACAAAGCGCATTTAATTGTATCTGACGACCAGTTGATGGCCCCACCAAAAAGTCCTTTTAGATTAGCCCTCCAGAGGTTTGCAGTTGTTGCCATTTACATATCCCCTTTCGTTTAAATAAAAAACCGCCCTTTTAGAGCGATATTTTAGTTTTGAGTCAGCAATTCGATGATAAATTGGTTTTGTTCATAAATATCGTCAAGCGTAAGTTTTCCCTGTTTTTTCTTATCGTTTAATACATTTATTTTCTTTTGGTTTTCATTAATATGCGCGTTAACTATAGTTGTCGGATCTTTTTTTCCTGCTGAATCTTTGTCGCTTAGCTGTACAATGGTTTGATTCGCGGTTCCACTTATCAACACATCTGCGAAACCAGCTTCCGCAAGCTCTATGCTTAGTTGGTTCACGTCACATTTTTTGTTATAAATAAACACATACTCGCCCCGCTTCGCTTAATCTTTTGAAATATAACCTTCAACTGCTTGAATATCATATTTAATTCTAAAATTTCGAACATACGCCGCCTTATCGCTGGCTGGCGATTTTGCGTAAAGCTGTACGGCGTCTCCAGATTTTACATAGATGGTATCTGTTACTGTATGGTAGTTGGTACTCGTACTTGAATGCTCCGCCCCTACCGCGACCCCGTTTACGTAAACCTGCGTATTGGAGCCGGGTGTCGTCGCGGTAGATATTTTCAATTCATGAGAAACGTTTATACTCCCGTTGACGTACATTATTATTTCTTTCATTTTGGTGTAGCTTGTGCTAACCGTATAACGTTCCGTGTCCGACGCAAACTTTTGATTCTCTGACGGCGACACTTTTTGCGCTATTTTATTTTTAGCGTCGCTTACTTTCGCGTGCAGGCTCCCTGACGCGCTGGCCGCATCTGTGCGCACGCCGACCTGGTATTGCAGCCAGCCAATCACAGTACCCAGAAATGCTATCATACGCTTCCCCCCGTCACTAGCCCATCAGCATAATTTATCGTCATTTTTTTGCGTATTCCCCCCGCTGGCCCATCGCTGGGTGGTAGATAATAATAAATTTTAGATAAAAGATTAGAACTGTATTCAAAAGTCGCGTGCCCGTTTTGGGCGTAAATTTCATGACAAAGCGGCCCTTGATTACCGTAGCAGGCGAGGAAATGAATAGAGCTTGAAATTGTCCACGCCCCCGAACCGCCCGCGCGGGCGTAACAGGGATGAGACGCGTCTTGATTTAGCTCCCCGCGTAGATAAAAGTGATTAGTCGCGTCCCCGACCCTTTGCACTATCAGCCAATAGTTTGCGCCCGCCGTAAGTCCAGTTAGATTTACAGGGATTGAAATATAGGCGGCGGTAGTCGGCAAAAACTCTTTTGGAACAACTATCGTTTTTAGTGTTGTTCCTTCGTTGCTGCCGTTAGGGTTAAAATTCGTATCTTTAACCAAGAGCGTGAGGTCTTGTCCAGTCCCTTCGGAATCAATTTCAAGGCCTACCCTCATTATACTTGTTACGCCCGTAGTGGTCACCCGAATAGCGTAATAGGCATCCTTTACATCGTAAGCGTTAGTCTCTGAACCGCCTTTTGCGTCAAAAAGGCTTCCTTCATAAATTAGGCTGAAAGGTTGTAGGGCAAGAAGTTCATTCATATTAGCTTCATTGAATACGGTTACCCCGTTTTTAAAGGCGTTCAATATATCACCTTCTTTCTAAGTAGCGCCCAACAAAATATTACCATCGTAGTGCAAGGTGCGTATTTCACGCACACCCTTTAAAGCGTCCTCGTTCGAGGAAAGAAAAGTATAAATTTTAGACAATAAATCAGCTTCGTATTCAAAAGTTGCCAATCCGTTTCCTCCAAAAAGCTCATGCTTTAATAGTCCCGTATTGACTGTTATAATTCTATAATTTAACGGATTAGCTTCTACCCACGGCCCTGAATCACCCGCTCGGTAATAACAGGGCTGAGAAGAATTAGGGGACGTATCGCCATATAGCTTTATATCATTCCAGGAATCCCCTGCTTTCAAGCAAACTATCCAGCAATCAATATTTAGTAAAGCTATATCCATCGGTATACTAACCCAGGAAGCAGTCGCCGGCAAAAACTCTTTCGGGATAATAACTTCTTTTAAAAGATTTCCGTCGCTGCTGCCGTTTGGATTAAATAACGCATCCCTGGCCTGTACAACAAGGTCAGCACCGTCGCCTTCCTTGCTTAACAATAATTCAAACCTCCCCCTGCCCGCGTATACCCAAGCTAGCATGTCGTTAACGTCCCAACCAACGATTTTAGCGGCGTAGCCGTATTCAGCTAAACTGTATGCCGCGGTATTGGCCGCTTCGTAAGATTTTCTTATTTCTCCCTCATAGATAAAAGTATAGGGCTGCAAGGTAAGGAGCTCATTCATGTGTGATTCATCTAATAGTGTTAGATCGTCTACAAAAGCATACATAGTGATACCTCACGCAACAGTAATATTAGTTTCAACAGTAAGCACCTGATTGCTTGCTTTTGATATTCCGCCTTGCGGAAGGAGACGCGACAAGAGCGTTCCACTATCTGCAACAGTTGTCCCGGCTAAAAAAATACCGAACTCACTCCAATTACCTATAGCGTCAGACGCTAAAAGGTATGTCCTGATTCGCATTGTCGCCGCAGATAAGAGTTTGTTAGTTACAATTTTTCTAAAGCCTTCTGTTTGTAATTTAGTATCTGAATTTGTGGCCGGCGTTGTTCCTGTGCCGGCAGCTATATACCAAGCAATACTATTCGTTACGCGCCCTATTATAAGCTGGGCAAGAAACACTTTCCCTGCGCTAGTAATAGTATTTTTATCCCATTCGCCTTGTCTAAAATTAACAGTATTACCTTTTTCATCATAATCTTGCCACGTAAACCGCCATAGCCCCTGTATTTTAATTGTATCTATCAAAAAATCACCCCTTAAGAGCTGCAAACAGTAAAACCGCATCTGGCGCTGGCCTGGCCACAGGTGTAGGGTGTTGTTACCTTTATGTAGAACATTAAATCTTGTATCGGAAATGCTTCTTCAAAGTGTTTGAATTTATTCATCAGCGCAGGCGTGATTACTTGTTGCTGTGTGCTGATAAGTGCTTTCAAATAATCGGCTATTCCGATAAGCCGGCCGCCATAATCTACACGGTAGGTCCAGATTGACGGGTTCGCCGATGTTGGGGTAATTGTCACCCTTTGAACAAGATAATCATTATCAATACCGCGTTCAGGAAGATGTATTTTTACGATCTGCCCAGGACGCCAACCGTTAACCTCAGTTTCAAAGCTGCCGCTTACCCTCGGATTG
Organism: uncultured Candidatus Saccharibacteria bacterium; assembly: GCA_964623335.1. Lineage (GTDB taxonomy): Bacteria > Patescibacteriota > Minisyncoccia > Minisyncoccales > UBA5738 > UBA5738. Next base: position 19,207 of record CAZUST010000020.1, on the reverse strand, counting down.
GCGTGTTCGCGTAAATCGGCCTCCCCCGCGGCCTCGGCCGCGTCGAGAGTAACTAAATCCTTGTCAGCGATAACGTGCTCATAAATCCCATCGCCGCCCTGTACTTGCGCGATGGCCTGTTGGGAATCGCGGTTTTCAACCATCGTTATTACAGGAATGTCCTGACTTGCCGTAAAAGTCATAATAGCCCCGTCTGTAGGCGTGGCAGTAAGCGCGGAGCAGCGGATATATTTTTCATTAAAATTCATCATAAAATTAAACTCTGCTTCACTATGCAGGTTTTCAACGCCAACCGTTTTTTTAACCCCATCGATACTTAAGCTGACGTCGTGCGGCGGCCAGGGCAGCATCCAGATACGGTCAGTTCCGTTGGCTCGCCACTGCAGCGTCTGAGGGTCTGACAGCATCGTCCCGCCGCAGACATACACACGGTTTCTAAGCCCCTGAGAGTCTACGCTATGCTTGATAAGCCGGAACCTGCCGCCGGGGGTAAGAAGGGCCATCGGCGCGGATGCGGCCAGTTCCTCTGCTGAAAAGAAATGCAGGTTTTTATAATAGTCAGGCTCCCAATGCCAGCCGATATAATCGCACAACCACCGGAAGCACTCGCTTGGCCTCTTGTACTCAAACTCCGCGCCGGTGTTTTCTATTTCAGGCGTGCCGGAACTAACGCCGCTAGTAGTGAAGTCCGGACAATACTTGGCGGCTATATCTAAAAATATTTCGTCAGCGGGTTTGTTTTCATAAGTTTCTACGACTAGCTTCCGGTCAAGAAGAGCGGTGTAATCTTCGGCTTCTACCCGCCACATTTTTATAACCTTGCCCGAAAGCATCTGAACCAGCTCAACCCTGTTTATTATCCCGGCAAAGAGCCTGCCGACTCCGTCATCTTCAATAATAACTTCCTCGCCCTCCAAGGGGCGCGAGCCACGTATTTGGAACCGGCAGGTATCAACTTGATAAGTAAGCGCGGTTTCTATTTGTAAAGTGCCTCGCTCGTAATCGCGCCAGCGTTCAACGCCAGCGACATAAAGATGTCGTGCCACTAGAACCTCACCCCGCTCTTTTTCAATTCTCTTTCAATTTCGTCCCACCCGCCGGACACGTTGAAAACGAATGTGTTGCCGCCTTGATTGTAAGTGTTGCTTGTGCTGTAGCTGTTTGCTAACGCCGGCTGTAACGCGCCGGGTGAAAGCATAGCCATACGCGCGGTAATATCTTCCAGCTTTGGCAGGCCATGCCTAATCCCTACGGTCAGTTCTTCGATGATTGCGGGACCCCATTCTCTTATTCTGCGCAGCGGGCCCTTTTTGGCGGGGCTATGAGGCATATAGCTGTCAATCATAGATGCAACAGATTCTAGCTTTTCAATCAGTAGCGGCATCCGGCTGTTTATGCCTTCCATAAAATTGTCCATTAGGCTAACGCCATATTTAGTAGACTTGCCTACCAGGTCATTAAATTTTTCGTAAATGCTTGCAATAGTTTTTTCAGTATTACTTCTGATTTCCTCATTTTTCTTTTCCCATTCGGTCTTATACTTTTCAAGCTCTTCCTTAGCCTTGGTCTGCATTTCCTGCAGCTTTTGAGCGACCTCTATGCGCTGCCGCTCTAGCTGATCATAAGTATCTTGTCTGATGTCATTTAGCTGCTGGTCCATTTCAATACGCTGTTGAGAAAGTTGAGCCGTGGCTTCTTTTCTAGCTTGTTCTTGTTTTTTCTTCCATAACGTCACGTACTGGCTAAGTTGTTCAGCCGTCAGGGTGTTTAAGGCGGCAATCTCCGGCGCGGCCTTTGGTCCCATCTCGCGCAATTCGGCAAGAAGCCCTTTATCAATGCCCTTGGCGGCCAATTCTTGAAGATTCTGTTGCCAATTTTCAAAAGCGGCAACCTGGCCTTCAAGGTTGGCAAGCAAAACATCCCCTGACACCGCCCGATCAGCTACCTGTTCAAACAGTCCGACAAAATCAATAAGCGATCGCGTGCGATTTTCAATTTCGCGCTGAAACTGTTCCGTAACCTGCCTTTCACGATCAGCGCCCTTGGCCGCTATTTCATCAAGTTTTTGACTTAAATCACGCTGCAGGGCTTCAGTGTCTTTGCGTAAACTATCGTTTGTCTCTTTGACTTTTTTTTGGTATTCCTGCAGCGCGTTAACCATATCGCTTTGATACGCGTCTGCTGCTTTTTTTATCTCGCCAGCTAAATCTTTGGCAGTCTTGCCCTGATTCTTAAGCTCCTGGCTAGTGTCATATATCTGTTTTTCAAGCTGAGCCTGCACCTTTTCTTCATCAGCCAGCTTTTTATTCAGTTCGTCAATTCGTTTAGCTAGGTCTTCCGCAGTTTCACCTTCCAACACTCCCGCGGCGGTGGCCTTTTCAACCTCTTCCCGGGTGGCGGCCAACACCTGTTGCTGCTTCGCCAGCTCTTCATTGAGCTGACTATATTTTAAGCGAAGAGTTTCAATCTTATCGCCTGATATTTCGGATTGAATCATTTTTATTTCATGCTGAGTCTGTAATAAGGACAGCGCTGATTTTATAGCGTCAACGGTTCCCACCCAAACAGTTTTTGCTTTTTCAGCGGCGGCGGACATTTCGCTACCGGCGCTGCTAACGCTCTTCCCAGCCCCTGTAGCCGCAACTCCCAAATCCTCAAAACTGGGCACTACAGCATCAAGGTTGAACTTCATATTTTTCGTAGCGTCCGCCAATTTTTTATCCACGGCAGATACGTCAACGCTCACGTCAACTGGTATCGAAGCGGCCCGCTCTGTCAGTACGACCCTTTCGTTCTCAATGGCTTCACGAACCTGCGCATGAGCCGCACGAATCTGATTTCCCAGTATGGGCACCCATCCGAGCAATTTTTCATAAGCGGCGGCAATTGCAGAAATGGCGTTAAGCACTCCTACTTTTAAGCTCCCCCATGCCTGCAAGCCATAGTGTTTTACAGTATCCCAGTTTTTGTAAACCGCTATACCGGCAGAAATCAGCAGGGCAAGGCCGGTAAGGACGAGGCCGATTGGATTAGCTCTTAAAAATAAAAAAGCTTTGCTAAGAGCGTTAACAGCAGTAATAAGCCCGGTTATAACCGCTTTTACTTTTGTAATCTGCGCCATAATCTCGCTCAGGCCCCAAAGAATCGGGCCAATTGAAGCTATTACGGCTGCAATGGTAAGCAAATACTTTTTCGTGTCTTCGTCTAACTTGGAAAGTCTATCAAAAAACATTTTTAAACTTTCTGCTACTTTTATAATCGACGGAAGCAGCAACTCGCCGAAAGCAGCGGCTGCAATTCTTAAGTTGTTTTTCAGTATTTGCAGCTGACTTGCGATAGTCTTAAATCGCTCTTCCGCCTCTTTATTGAGCGCGATATTTTCTTCCCATGCTTTGGAACCTGTTTCAAGCGCCTCCGCAAAAACGTCACTTGCTCCGGAGGCGTTAAGTAAGGCCGTCCTTACGCGAATTTCGCTCATGCCTAAGCTGTCGAGTACGGGAACAACATTTTGCCCAGAGTCACGCATCCCTTTTAAACCGGCGATAAACGATTGCAGGGCCCCCGCGGGCGCAGACCTCCACTTATTAGAAAATTCATCTGCGGTCATGCCCGCCACAGCCGCAAAAACTCTTAAATTCTCACCGCTGCCCGCTACCTGATTGTTAATCTCCAGTATCACTTTACTAAAAGCCGTCCCGCCAGCCTCCGCGGATATGCCAACAGACGCTAAAGCCGCAGAAAAAGATAAAATATTCGCTTCAGTCATGCCTGCGATTTTTCCCGCACCCGCCAAACGTAGCCCCATTTCAACAATCTCAGATTCATTAGCGGCAAGTGAATTGCCTAGCGCGACTACAGTAGCCCCCAGCCGGTCAAACTGATCTTGCGGCATCTGCGTTATATTTGCGAGTCTCGCCAGGCTCATAGCCGCCTGTTCACTGCTCAGATTCGTTGCCACGCCTAATTTTGCCATAACATCGGTAAAGCTTAAGATGTTTTCCGTTGATATTCCTAGTTGACCAGCCGCCTCACCGATCCCCATCAGCTCTTCTACGGCGATGGGAATAGTTTTTGCCATGTCGAGGAATCCCTGCCGGAGCTCAGAAAACTCTTTTTCACTTGCGTCCACTGTTTTTCTCACACTCGCGAACGCGCTTTCAAAGTCAATCGCGCTTTTAGCGGCAACCACGCCTAGCCCGACCAGCGGGGCGGTTACTTTTTGTGTCAGATCCCTGCCGACGACGGCCATCTTTTTACCCGCTTCTTCGCAGGCAGTTGAAAACTTATGCCAGGCGGAGGTCTGTTTTTCCAATTCGGCAGCAGTCTTTTTTAATTCATTTTCTAAATTAGCCATCTGGGCGGTAGCATTGTTTATGCTAATCTGGTTATTGTCCACCGCTTTAGTGGCGCCTTCAAGAGTTTGCTGTTTTGCCTTGTATTCTTTTTCTAGCCCGCTGATTTCTTTTTTCAGCTTTTGCGATTCTTCGGAAGTCTTACCCGTAGCGGCGGCAGTTTTTTCGTATGCCGCCCTTGCTTCGTCCAGCCGGGCTTTTGTTTCTAAAACAGCCTTTGCCGCGTTTTCCTGCTTTATCTTAGAATCAGACAGTTTACTATTATAGGCTTCTAGTTTTTGCTTTTGTATATCAATCTGTTTTGTAAGAGAATCAGCCTTTAGCTTTAGGCCTTCAGTGCCTTTGCCGAAATCGCTAAGACCCGCGGCGGCGGCTTTAAACTCAGTCTGCGCAACTTTTAGCTGACGATTTAAAGCAGTAATGCCCTGCTGAAACCCAGACTGATTCATAGTAATTTTTACAACTAAGTTTCCGACTTCAGCCATATTAACACTTCCTCCGGCAGGAAATTGCAATAGTGAACAGAAATATATCGTAACACAGTGAAAAGAAAGGAGGTGATTCCGTTGACGGATCTAACCCCCGAAGAAAAGCAACGTATTTACCAAGAAGAAAAGACCCGCCTAGAAGCCCAAAAGCAGATTAAAGAAGCGGAAGATAGGAAAATTACCAAAATAGGCTGTTTAGCAATTTTAATTATTTTTGCAGTAGTTGGTTTATGGGTTACGCTTTCCGGCGGGTCAAGCTCAAAGCCTAAAAGCCCCGCTGGATTAGACGCTTATGTGATGTCGCAAATTTATGTTGAAAAACAATTAAAGGCGCCATCTAGCGCCAAATTTCCCGTGTTTGATAACAGCATGGTCGTTCCTTTAGGCGATAATCGTTTTAAAGTTACTTCTTATGTTGATGCGCAAAATAGCTTCGGTGCCATGGTTCGTACGCCATATACCTGCACAATTAAAAATACTGGGGGAGACAAATGGCTGCTGGAAACCATTAAGCTTAGTAATTAAAGCACCTGGTCAATAAAGCCCGAAATGGGCTTTTTCTTTCCTGCCCCGCTTCCACCTTGTAAGTCATTATGTACTTCCATTAGCGCATACAGTTTGCGCGGCGTGCAGCGCCAGAACTCCACTTCCGACATCCGCAAAATGACGGTGCCGCAATAATACAAAAAATCCCAATCCCAGCCTTCGCTTTCGCTTAGACCGGGTTCGGGGCGTTTTTTTCTTTACCAGCAGCGGGAAGCGCCAGCTGGATTGAGTCCGTCAGCACGCCAACTATCTCCGTCAAGTTTTGGACAGACACTAGCCGTCCAACATCCTTTTCGGTAAGGTTTTCGTCTTCATGTATGAGTCCGGCCCATAGAAGGGCACGGATGGCCTTCATTTTAAATTGTTCAAGCTGTTTAAACAATGCGTCAATGCTGCCATATATTTCTTCAAGCTCAGCAAAAGCGTTCAAGTCGTAATGCAGATGCCGGGTTTTGTCCAACTCTATGGGGACGGGTTTGCTTTTGATGCTGTTGAGCATAGGTAATGCCTCCTTAAAGTCTTTCTGTGACTGTATGTTCAGTAAACAATTGAACCTCACACGAATAAATTCGCGTGATTCCTGTTTCTCCATCTCCACAGGCTTAAAATCCGATAGTTCCTACCGTAATAAATATATCTTCTACGCACTCAACAGTCTTAATCCTTCATTTTCACTATCAACAATCTCTTTGACATTCATCGGTCTATTGGTGTCTCTCCATTGTTTTTCAGTGAACAACGAGAACTTGCCCCCCTACGTCACTGCGTTAAACCACGTTGCCCCGGAGGTAAACCCAGTGTCATCTTCATCGCCCATAGACATCCAATTACCATCTGATATCCGCTTAACAAATTTGCCGATTATCGTCGGGGTTTGAAACTCCACATTTTCTTCTTTGGTTTTGTAATTTTCCTCCGGAAGTTGGAATTTGCCTTTGTAAAGCCAGACGTAACGATACTTGCCGGTGCTCTTTAAACTCTTGAACCCAATCGCCACATAAGGAGCGGCATCGCTGGCCTTCTTGATTACCACGCCCCCGCTTGGAGTCTCATGGCCTAAAAGCGCAGATTGGATATCCAACGGCAAATCTTTAATTTGCAACTCAACAGTTATCTCTCCTAATGCGCTGGCCACTTCATCTGGGCCATCATCGGCATAGAGAGTACTGGTATTAACTGCAGGGTCTATGCTTGCCGAAATAGCCCCGGCAATTGGCTTTACTGTTCCATAGGTGGTACTGCCTGCATCTGTGGTTAACAATGCATAATGAAGGTCTTTCAGTCCTACTAGCGCCACTTGTTCACACCTCCTTAAAGTTGTCTGTCATTAAGTCCGGGCAAAAGGCTTTGTAAACCAGCCGGTCCCAACAGAGGCAGTCCAGCCCGTTGCATCTTCGTCACCCTGGGCCATCCAAGCCTCGTCATTTTGTCGTTTAACGAACTTGCCTTCAATTGTCGGGGTCTGGAATTCAATGTTTTCCTCTTTGGTTTTATACTCCTCTTTCACTAACTGAAATTTGCCTTTGTAAAGCCAGGTATAGCGATATTTCCCATTGGATTTTAGACTTTTGAACCCAATCGCCACATAAGGAGCTACGTCATCGGCGTTTTTACGCATTATCTTGGTTGTCCCGTTGATTGTGTGGCCCAACAATACGGCTTGTATGCTTAGCGGCAAGTCCTTTACCTGCAACTCCACGGAAATTTCGCTAAGCGCGCTGATTGTTTCGTCCGGGCCATCATCGGCATAAAGTATGCCCGTGTTTACTGACGGACTTATTTTTGCATTAATCGCACCAGCGATTAATGATGGAGTATCGTAGTTAATGCCAGTGTCATCATCTTTTGTTAGTTTTGCATAGTATAGGTCTTTCAGTCCTACTAGTGCCAATTATCCCACCTCCTTGCGTATTCCGTACCTTAAGGCACGGTGAAAAATTTGTATATCGTCTTCGTAAAGATCGGCCCCGCCCACTCTGGCGAAGCCGATTGATTTCATCGCTTTATCAACTTCAACCGCTATCGGGTCGGGGTTTGTTTTTGACCAGATATCTACTTGATACACCATCCTGGAAGAATAGGCCGCATCATCCGCGTGGTCGGCGTCAACATTTGTCATTTCAAAATAAGTTATCCGGGGGTACTCGTTAGCGTCAGGAGCCCTAACAGCGTAAATACGGGGCCCGCCAAGCTTGGCAATTATGGTCGTATCGCCAGTAAGCGCTGAATAAATCGCACTTTTCATTGTAATCAACGCTTTTTCTCAATCTCCTCTCGCAGAACGTCAGCCATGGTATTAAAGATTTCATTTCGTTTTTCCTCAAGCGCCGGGCCCATGAAAGGGCGGGCAGACATTTTGGAAGTACCCCACTCATGAAACTTGAGATAAAAAAAAGGGGACATATCCCCTTTGGTCAGCCCTACTAGTACGTGCTTGTTACCGTCTTTATCCGTCCTTACCTTGCTTACCGCGATATTATCAGCCGCGTGTCGCCCGGTACGCCAGGGCTGGCCTTTTGAAGGCGGCCGGGGGGAAGCGCTGCGCGGTGCGCGGCGGCTGGTTTCTGCCCTTAAAACTTCACCGGCTTCACGCAGGGCTTTATTTTGCGCCTTGCTGGCAACCCTTGAGCCGATTTCGTCTAACCGTGCTAATAATTCTTCCATGCCCTGCAATTCAATTTCAGCCATCAGTCACCACTTCCCCCATTACCTCAAGCCACCTATGTCTGCCTTCCAGGTCTATGACCGCTTTAATCTCATAATTATGGCGGTCATAACGCAGACGCATATCTACGGTAATATCTTTTCGATAACGCATGGTAAAGCGTACCTGATGCTCAGCCTGCACCGCCGCCGCCTGAAAATACTCTCGCCCGGAGGCAGGCCTTACCGCCGCCCATATACTAAAAAGCGGCTCCCATTTTTGCGTCGGGTAGCCGTCTGTGTCAGTACCGTGCATTTGCTTTTGAAGGATTGCTACACGATGACGAAGATCTCCCGTTTTTATCGTGTTGTACCGTATCATATCGGCACCACCCGCCTTAACCAAAGCAGCGAACTTACTGAAAATTCTATCTCCCTGGAAATGATACCTGTTGTTGCCGCTTCTCGAGTATCATACCAATGACCTATTAGCAACAACATAGCCTGCTTTACTACGGCAGGTACTTTAGCGGCGTCCCCGTAACCAGCCACAAATCGTATTGACACACTATTGTATTGCCTGAGCGGCTCAGGCGCGGCGCCGCCAAATATTACTCGCCCTGGCTCGTTTTTATTGTCTACAAAATAATTGTCCTCACTTAAAATGTGCTCAACATTATCTTGAGTATAAAACTTTATGCTTTCTACCTTTTGTAAAGGCGGGCGGGGGATATTGACAATTCTGTTTGGCCAGCCATCCAGCCAAAATTCATATGTTTGCGTAAAATATGCGCGATTCTGGTATGCTTCGCAATATTCTCGAGCAGCAACTATTAAATCAGCAATCAGGTAATCATTGTCCCTATACTCTTCTTTGACATGCGTTTTCGCGTCTTCAAGCGCAATCGGCTCGGCGATTGGCGGGACGATTAATTTCAAGGCCATCTGCATCACCTTCTTTTTTCACGCGCCGCTAAACCTCATCAAGCAACAATGCGGTTACAGAAATCGCGCCCGTGCCATCATCAGTGGCGGCTACCCCGGTCACCCGCAATTTTTCAGCCGCCGTTACCTGCCCCGCGAAAACAAACACGGAGCCAAGAGTAGCATCGGTAAGCTTATTAACAGACATAATGCTGTCAGCCTTTGATTCATCCCCGATAGTAAAAGTAGGCTGGGTACCCGCGCCGTCTGCAAAAGCCTCGGTAACAATTACTACACAAAGACACGCTCGCGCTTTTGCTGATGCGGCAGCTAAATCTTGAACCCCGGCGGTAGTCTTATCGTAATTAGCTGATACTCCAAGACCTGCGGATATAAGTGCGCCCAGTCCTGCCCCGTCAGCCAGTTTAGTAGCGGGAATAGTAGCATTTGCAAGCTTAGCCCCGGTTATCGTGCCATCTGCGACAAAATCGTCAGAAGTAATAGCGTCATTGGGAAGAACGAGAGTTTCCGGAGCCGGAAAGATCATTCTTCGATTAACACCGTCTATTCTAAATATCTCCTGCCCGGCAGCGGTAAGAAATGCAAGGTCGCCGTTAACCCATTGGCTTTTTATGCTTTTTCCGCCCATGATATTTCTCCTTTCAAATAAGGGGCCGAAGAACGGCCCCTAGTAAATCGCGGTTTCCATTGGTTCGTTTTTGTAACGTGGCTGGCTCAGAATATACTCAACCGACCTTGCGGTATCATCCGCCGCGCCTACTGCTGATATATCCGCCAGCAGGCAGCTGAACCCGCCCGCCGCATCAAGATCTTCCGCTGTAAACTCAAAGACATAAGTCTTACCAGATACCGCGGGAGCGACGAATGTATTAACCGCAGCCGGGAGCTTTTGACGGCAAAGAATATCTTCGTCTACATAAAAACCAGCGATCAGCAGGTTAGCGGTAGCCCCGGCAGCTCCGGTAATTACCTCCCCCGCAACAAAAGCAATTCCGTTGTGGGTGTGGATCACTAAGTGATCTGCGTGTATACTGTGGATCACCCCAGAGCCGCCACCAGCCCCCGTAACAACCTCTCCGACAACATAATTTAACGCGTTTCTGGTGGCGGGGTCAAAGCATAACCGGGCTCCTGTACGCCAAAGTGCCTCAAAGTCTAAGGCTTTCGCTCCTGCTCCGGCCACGTTAGTAGCCTGCTGGACTCTTAAAGTCCTGGTAGTGACTGCGGCTCCGATTCTCAAAACAACGCTGCAGCGATTATAATTTTTCAAGGACACCCAATCCCCGCCATGCACCAAAGCGTTTTGAGCGGCGGTTCCTGGGGGTACGGAAGGAACAATAGTAAAGTATCCCATTCTTTCACCTGTCATTTTTTTAACCTCCTGTTATTTTATGTCAAAAAAGTAAGTAAAGAGATCAGCTACGGTCTTCCAGCCAGCGCGACAAAAGGCGATTGAGCGCCCGCTCCTTTGTAAGGAGTGAGGGGCTTGTTCCAAATTGGCTGCCCGTTCACACGGTAAACAAACCGGAAGGTCTGTTCATCCCATACGAATCTCACATGGATCGACACGGCGCTTTCCATCGGGCCTTTGTCAATCAGCAAGTACTGAGTTAAGTCAGCAAGAATAATGTCACCGGTTACACCAAGCGCTTCAGACTGCTCAAGGGCAATAACCGGACGACCTTTAATCCTTATCGCCCCGTCAGGCCCGTAAGTAACGAACCTTGCTTCAAGAGCTCCGCCCACGCCTACGGCTATAGCAAGCCGATCCAGCTGCGGCTCAACTTCCTGATTTATCAGCCAAACGGCGTTCCGGCGGGACCTGGCAGGCAGTCGTCCCCACATATTGCTCAAGTTCTCAAATACAACCGTCTGGTTGGGTTGACCAGCTTCTGCGGGAACAGTTACCAAGGCGTTGCTGTTCAAAATCCCCTGCGGCATCCCGGCCCCCGTGCCTCTGATGATTGCGTCGTCAATCATAAAGCCGTATTCCTCAGCAAACGCGTCCATGATAAAGGCTTGTAAGGCGGTAGTATCCGCCAGAAGTTCGTCAGTCGCATAAAGCAAACCGGTAAGCTTCTGCAGATTCAATTCAAGCTGACGAAATTTGGGCTGACTGGCTTGTAACTGGCGGCCTTCGCCAGTCCAAAACATCTGGATACCACCCATGCGGGAACCCGTAGCGCGGCTAGACTCGTCAACCACATTGATCTTAAAACCGTTTGAATTCGGACCGATGGGTTGCCTGCGGCAGATGTTACCAAGGATGCCAGTTTCATAAGCCCTTTTTAGCAGTTCCTGGCTAAAATCCTGCTGAACCAGGTAGCCACCGTCTCCCGGCACGCCTTCGCTTATGCCGAGCTGGTTGTAGATAAGGCGAGGATCAACGTTCTGGCCGCGGCTTTCGTCAGCGATTACCACAGCGCGAAGCTGTTCGCCAAAACTTTTAAACCGGTTTCCTTCTTCTTTTTTGGTGACGATATTGGGTCTTAAAATGTGATACGCCGGTTCATCCAACTGCTTGTTCCTAGCTTCCATGGCGTCAGCCTGTTTAATTACCTCGTTTACACCGTCAATTTGAACCTGAAGTTTATTGAACTGTGATTTTTCTTCCTCGGTCATACCCGGCATTTCTCTCGCCATAGCCACTTTGGTGATTGCGTCTTGCTGATCGCAAAGCGCGGAAAGTTTTTGTCTTAATTCCTGTAAGTTCATTTAAATTTTACCTCCTATACGATTTCTGTTTATTAAAGTTCTAGCCTGCAATAAAGAAAGCAGGCCGTTTTCATCGGTCTGCCCTTTTATAGGTGGATTTAAATTGTTTTCCGGCGGCGGCTCTATATTTTGTTCATAAAATTTTGCCAGTCTATTTGTATTTACCGCAACACTATTTTGAATTGACCTTCTACTAAACATAAGTGAATTTTCTACCGGCGTCTCTTTCGATTTAGCGTAAAGGATTTCGTCAATAAAGCCTTCACTTAATGCTTTTTTGGCACCCATCCAGGTTTCTTCATCCATCATCTGTGATATTTTTTCCCGGGACCGCTGCGTCTTAAACTGATAAGCGTTCACTATGGCTTCTTTTACTTCATCCAGGATATCAGCCATATGCCGCATATCTTTCGCTTCGCCCATAGCTACGGACCATGGATTGTGGATCATAAGAATTCCAACAGGCGACATCTTCACTTCGTCGCCGGCCATAGCGATTACCGACGCCGCGGACACCGCCTTACCATCAATTTTTACAGTTACTTTGCCCTCATGCTCTTTAAGCGCGTTATAAATACCAGCCGCAGCAGTTGTGTCCCCGCCCCAGGAATCAATCCAGACATTGATGTTTTTCCCTTTATGCTCCGCCAGGGCTTCCCTAAAAGCATTAGGGGCCGAATAAGGAACTCCAAACCATTCACAAAGCCACACGTCGTCATCGCTTATTATCTCGCCTTCGATGCGAAGCTCGATCTCATCGGGGATATCTTCGTTTTTAATGAAATTCCAGAATCTCAATATTTAATCATCTCCATTTTGCTGCAATGGTTGGACGCCATTTGCCTGATTAGCTTGTTGCCCAGCCGCCGTTTCGGTCGAAATCATGTTGCCGTTAACTAAATAAGCCGTGCCGGCTATACCGCCAATCGGGTTTTCGTCGTCAAGCTCACGCCATTCGTCGGCGTTAATAACTCCCTGCTGCCTTTTGGCGGTTAGGTATTTAGCTCTTGCTTCCGAATCCCCACGCAATAAACCGTCCACATTGAATTTCACGTAGTAACCTTGTTCACGCTCAGACGGAGTAAACAATTTCCAATTCATTGTCTGCTCGTATCGAGTTATCTGGGGTAGCAGCGAATAGATTACATATTCAATACCCTGCTCTTCAATATTATCGAAAGTAGCACGGTCCAGGTTGGCTATCATGTGCGGCGGAACCCGATATAAGCCGCATATCTGGGTTTCTGTTAATTTTAAAATCTCAATGATTTGCGCATCAACCAGTGTCATTGGGATGCGGTTAAACTTCAAGCCGTTGTGCAGTATAAGTGGCAGCCATGAATTTGCCAAACCTGCGCCCTTTTCCATGAATTGCGTCCGGAGTTGCTCAACCTCATCTTCCCCCATTGGATTGTCTGTCTGGAGAATTGTCCCTACGTTCATCCCCTGGCCGTAAAACCTATCTATGAACTCGTTAACGGCCATTCCAAGCCCTACGTACTCACGCATTAAAGAAATAATTGAATACCCTAGTACACCATCGTAGCCAAGTCCTGGAACATGAAAAATCCTTTCCGGAGGAAGGGTTTCAACCTTCAAGCCCTTTTCATAAATTTCGTATTCAATCTTCCGGGTATCTTTATTTCGCTTAACCTGCACCTGGTCCCAGGGCCAGGGATAAAGGTCAATTACTTGCCCGCGTTTGTTGGTAGTAATGATTGAATAGCAATTACCGGAAAGATCTAACTGGCTATTCATTGTTTCGCGCCAGGTCAACGAGGTCATTTCCGCATTTGGAGTACCGTGTATTTTGTTATAGAGCGGATGACCCGCTATCTCATCCCGGCCCTTCCCGTTTTTCCGCCGGCGGTATACCGAAACCGGCAGACTTGCAAATGATTCAGACCTAACCCGGACGCAAGAATAAATAGTAATATAGCGCATGGCCGAATGTTCATTTACGCGCGCTCCTGATTTCGTTTGCGCCCCGGCAAACCACATTTTCGCATCGCGATCAAAGTCTGATAATGAGTAATTTTTAACTAGAAGTTTTTTAATTAAACCCATTTACTCACTCCTTCCGGGCGGGCAGCATAAGCCAGATACCGCCGATTATCCACATCGCCGGGGGGTAAATATCATAAAGCCCGTTTAGGAGCATTAAAAAACCCGCCAATATAGCGAGCTCTTGAATAATTTCATGTTTTATCTTTATCGACGGTAGGCGAATTTTTGGAAGTTTGGGCTTTAAGTTTTTAAATAATTTCATCAAGATTTGCCTCCTTAGAGGAAGATTACTCCGGGTTTTTTCTGTGTTCCTTCATGCCTTAACGCTATTGACATAGCGTTTATCATAGCCACAATAACATCTATCCGGTCTATTGATTTATTTTTCATAGGCTTTATATTGCCGTTACCATCTACAGCAATACTTACGTTTCCCCAGCACCACCGGGCGACAGGATTATATTCATGTGTGAACTCACCTATTTTCATAAGTCGCTCAATTTCTTTCATGGGAGGGCTCATATTTTTTATATCCTGGGTTACTTCCAGGATATTCATACCTTCGCGCTCAAGACGCTGAGTCAACATCCGGGAGTTCCAAGGGTCGGTGCAAAGATATTTAATTTGATATTGTTTATTTAGCCCTAATAATCTTGCTTCTACAAACTCATAATCAATCACATTCCCGGGGGTGGCGTGAAGATATTTTTGATTTACCCATTTTTCATAGTGAACATGATCTCGTTTAACTCTTTCCCGCATATTATCTTCCGGAATCCAGGCTTCAAAAATAGCCCTCCAACCAGAAAAATCATCCTGGGGAGGAAACAAAAGACAAGCGGCAGTAATATCATAAGTGCTCGACAGATCAAGGCCAATATAACATTTCTTACCTATAAGCTCCGACGCTTCCCATTTGCCGCTTGTTTGATCCCAGAGAGTTAACGGTTGCCATCCAATCTGCTTAACAGAAACCCACTGGTTGAGTCTAAGCCACCGGAATAATTTTTCTTTTGCGTGATCATTTCTTGCGCCAATAGACTCTTGTCGCACACTTTCAATGTCAATCGTTACACCTAAAGAAGGGTTGGCCAGATGCCAAACTTTTTCATCGAATATGTCAGCGTCTTCCGGCGCGGTGTATATTTTTACATACCAGTATGGATCATCAACTTCACCATCTTGAATCTTCCTAGCGTATTCATGCACTTCCCAACCGATGCTATGGCGGTCCGGATCGTCTCCGGCAGTAGTAATTACCCACCAAAGCGGTTCTTTTCTTGCGGCGCCAGCGCCAAATGTCATGACATCCCATAGTTCCCGGTTAGGCTGGGCGTGCAGCTCATCGAATATAACCACCGTGGGATTTAAACCGTGTTTGGTAAAAGCCTCCGCCGACAGCACTTTTAAAAAAGTGCCGGTGTTTTTATTTATAATTAGTTTTTTACTGTCGGTGATTTTAAATATTTCTTGCAAATCTTCATCCTGCTCTATCATTTGGCAAGCAGCGTGATAAGCAAGAGCGGCCTGTTCTCTATCAGCGGCGCAGCAATAAATCTGACCGCCCGAAGGATCTAAAGCTAAGTGTTTTAAGCCTAACCCAGCAATTAATGTTGTCTTTCCATTCTTCTTCGGTATCTCAAGGTAAGCATATCTATACTGACGATAACCGTCATCATTCACAGCTCCGTAGACATCCCAGATAATATCATGCTGCCATTTGGGTAAAACAAAAGGATGGCCATAAAAATCATCAGTCAGCTTAAGCATCTGAATAAATTCTATTGCTTCTAAAGCTAAATCTTTATCATGTCGCATCCGGCTTCGCCTTCCTTCGCTCCAAGAAGGCCGCCATTTTGCTTTCCTGTTTGGGCTGTTCTTTTTTTGGTATAGACCGCAATACAGACTGTATAGTCATTATGTTTTCCTTCTCGATTGACAAGAGCATCTTTCTTTTATCCATCACCTTGCGGTCACAAGCCATGATGCGATCCTGGAGTTTATTTTTCTCTTCTAGGTACTGCATAAAATCTATTTCACCATTGGCTTTCACCTCTGCCAACTCTTTAAGTCCGTCAAGCAATCCGGCCTTCATGTCATCAAACTGTTTACATTCAGCGTGGAGCAAACAATACCGATTAATAACTGACTCATGTAGAGCGTCATCTTTTTTTATAGCCCTAAGCAATCTCTTGACACGGGTGAATTCCTTATGGGCGACCGGATTGCTTTTTGTGTCCGGCCACTCTTTGAGGGATATGCCTGTCAGGAGATCCTGCTCCGCTTTTTTACGGGCTTTCAGTTCGGATTTTGTTCGATGGCTCTTTTTTTCTGTAACTAATTGTAAATATGATTTAGGTGGCCGTCCTGGCAAGGTTATCACCACCAGTCAAGAAATTTTGATTTTGGGTAAAAGTCTCACGCGAAGGCCCAGTCCGGTACAGAACTCAAGGGCTGTAGGGATTTGACCCGCCCCTCCCCTTGGGGGTCAGTCTCACTTCCCCCATCTACCATCTTCCTGAGCGGTCTTCCTCGAATGACAGCTGCGGCATAACGCGCGGTGGTTACTCGGATCCCAAAATAACGGATCACCTGGTCCGCTAGCCACTATATGATCCACGTGTTCGCTGGGAACGCATTTCCCTTTCGCCAAACACGTCACACACAATGGATTCCTTCTCCGGAACGAACGAGAGTACGTGGCCCAACGATACCCATACCCACGCTGGCTTGGCGATCCTCTTCGCTGCTCGTAACTTCTCGCTTCCTGCTGCCTATGTTCTTCGCAGTATCCTGATTTATCCCTGGTCAGACCCGGACAGCCGGGCTTTTTACAAGGGCGCTGAGGTTTAACGGGCAATGTAATCACCTACAAAAATTTAAAAAAACATAAAACTTTTTAAAAAATTTGTTGACAATACGTACGATACGTATTATAATTAAATTGTAACAAGGAGCTAACAAGCAAATGAAATTCCGGGAAATAGAAAGCATAATCAAAAAAGACGGTTGGGAATACTCGTACACAACAGGTTCTCACTACTACTACAAACACCCAGCCAAGCCCGGAAAAGTATCAATACCCTACCACAAAGGCAAAGACCTAAAAACAAAAACAGTAGACTCAATCCTAAAGCAAGCGGGGCTGAAATAAGCCCCGACTTGCGGCGGATATAATATAAAAAAGGAGGCTGTCCAAGTGAAATTAATCTATCCCGCCTGCTTCTACCCTTGCAAGGAAGGAGGCTATACCGTAATTTTCCCCGATTTACCAGGGTGTGCAACAGAAGGCGATACCCTGCCTGAAGCTATCGATATGGCCGCTGAAGCGGCTTCGGGATGGCTACTGGACGAAGTAAAAAATATTAAACCAATACCAAAGGCGTCAGACATAAAACAAATCACTCCCAACGAATATGAAAACGGATTCGTAACTCTTATCGGAATTGATCTAGATGAATACGCAAAAAAGTACGGAGACAAAGCGGTAAAAAAGACTTTATCCATACCCACATGGTTAAACACCCTTGCGGAAAAAGAAAACGTTAACTTCTCTCAGGTTCTCCAAGAAGGATTAAAAGCCCGCTTGGGAATTGAAAAGCAGCCTTAACCGGCTGCTTTCTTTTTCCAAAAAGGCCGAGCCCCGGCGCTATCCACTCTGGACGCGACAGGTTGCCCGGCCTCTCGTTAAAATCTCATATTACTATATTACCACAGATTTTCTTAAAAAAACGTCTAGAATTTTTCCAATTTACACAGCCCGGAGCGCTTCAATCCCAAACAACCTCACCGCAAATTTCCTGATAGCTTTATTTCTGATATCATAAACAGTTTGTTTGCTGCTGTAACCTAAGTCTTCTGCGATCTCTTCCTTGGTCAGTCGTTCAATGTACCACTTACGCAAAACCGTTCCGTATAACTCACAGCCATTTTCCTCGCTTATTTCATTGAGAATATTATTTATGTTTCCAAATTCTTCCTGAGTTTTAGATTTATTTTCAGTTAGCTTTTGAATCTCAAACAGGACATTAAAAGTATCGTCCACCCTACCACTTTTTACGCCTGTTTCTTCCAGAACCGCGCTACTTAACAGTCTGGGACCATTACTATAAATCAAATGAGCGATCCTTTTATCCATCATTTCAATGCTTCGATACAGATCTTTGTAGTACCATAATCTAATCTCAGCTTCTTTGATATAATTTATTTCCCCGCCGCCTCCCTGGAACGTATTGCCAATCTATGGTATAATACTGTAATCATGAAATCCTACCTCGTCTCCGTCTTTTATATTGTGCGTTTCTAGATAACTCCTGCTAGTTTTTTTATAAAGCAACCCCTCCGCTTAAATAGTTAATTTTTGATGCGCTAACATTTGCCTATCTTGCCCGGAACGCAGAAGGCCAAGAATGTTAGCCATTTTTTGCGCCTTTGAAATAGTTTGGGCCCTTTTGGCATCGTCGATGATATTGTCTATCCTGATACAGCTTGTCCGCGCTGTGGCTCGCCACATTTTCTTTTCCCCTGCGTTAAATTCTCCTAGACATAAATCAATTTCGTCGCCAGGCATGACAATTGAATACCCAATTTTTGTTTCCGTGCGTAAAAATAATCCATACACTGACTGTAATTCTTTTTTTAATTTCCCAACCATGTTGTAATATTTTTCTTTGTCGGCATGCCTTTGAACGCCTAATAATTCGCCCATACTCAAATGGGGGATTGTAGTACCGGGAGCAATGCTTGAAATATTTTTCGCCACTTCGTTGATTAATCTATTAACTTCCCGCGTATCCATTTAATGCCTCCTTTAGTTCAATAAGTTCAAATCTGCCAAATGTTGGCCGCCAGTCACACAAGCCTATAAAAGTTCCGGCGTAAGTTAAAATCGTTGCCAATACATGGTTCGTGAGCCGCCCATCGAATACGTGAAACTTAAATGTCCCGCCCCAGGGCCGTATAAGCGGCCTGATTTTATAGACTTTTGATCCTGATTTTTTGCCTTTGCTCGGCGTGCCGTTTACGGCCTTGCCAAAAGGTATTAAATCGTCTTTATGGATTCCCAAGGTCAAATTTTCAATTATGACCGCCTTTGCGATAACATCTGTATAAGTTTTTTTACCTTCGCCTTCAATCCGTGCGCCCCAGTATTTTGCTGCTTCCTTCATGCATTCATGAATATTTTCTCCTGGAATGTATATTTCGCCATTTTCGTCATAATGCGCTTTTTCGCGCCAGGTAAGCTGCTCCTTCTCCAGAGCGTCCATTTTGACTTGATTTTCTTTGCTTGCTTTTGGCCGCGATAAATCCGGCATTTTATTCATGAGTAAGCCGTCTAACCCCTTGATTTCTGCTTCGTAAAGCGTCGGCTTCGTTATCATTGGAACAAATCCCGCGGTTTTAATTGTCTTTCCATTTTTAGCCATTCCTCGTATTCCCCCTTTTGAATTATTGTTGCCCTGCCACGCCTCGCCTCGCCAGACCGTTATCCATGCCACTATCCTTGCCCTG